>NZ_JBIYSM020000006.1:0-117712 GCF_044759095.2 Brevibacillus soli | reverse complement strand
CATCGATCGACCCGTTCCATCCATTGCAACGTTTAGTCGTGTGTTTGCTCAAATCGTCAAGAAAGACCTTGCCGAAACTCTTGTTATTAAGCATGCTCTTTGTAATCAAACCCGAGCGTGTCTGGAAGGGATGATTGAAGATCTCACAGGTGTCGAAAAAGAAAAAGGCAAAGAAAAATCACAAAGCACTGCTCGAAAGTTTCCGAAGGAAACAAGAGAAGAACGAAGTCGTCAAATATGTTTGTTTGACGTGTCATGAGATAGAGGAGATTCCTTTAGAAGTTGTTCGTAGCTTTGATGCAATGGATGACGGTGATCCAACGGTTCCACCACAGTTTGGCTGTGAACACTGCGGTGAACCAATGTATCCTGAGTATTACAAAGGATTACATGGATATGAGTACAAACTTTCGGATCTCCTCTAACGCAAAAAGGCCCGGAGCTTCGCTCCGGGTTTTCTTATTTTCATGCTAGCAAGGCATGGTTGGACATATACTGGGACAAAAAGGTGTGACCCGGGAGTGAAGAGAAAGTGAGAGCCCTGCTGTTTGCCATCTTGTTTCTCGTCAAGTTTGACATGAACGCACAGACACCGCTGCTTTCACCGTACATGCACCTGCTCGGCGCATCTACGGCGATGATCGGTTTCGTGCTCGGGGTTTATTCGATCAGCAACCTGATGGGCAACATACTGGCCGGTCCAATCCTTGACCGCTTCGTAAAAAAGTGGTTTATCGGAACAGGTCTGCTCCTGTCAGGCGTTATGCTGGCAGGGCAGGGCCTGACGCCTTATCCGGAGCACTTTATTTGGCTGCGTCTCGCACTCGGGTTTTTCATGGCGTTTGTATCGCCCGCCTGTTTTGCCATGTTGAGTGAAACGGGGAGAAGCCCATCCGAGCAGGGGGAATTGATGGCCAAAAACGGTATGGTGCTGACAGCAGCGGCCATTGTGTCACCGGGTGTCGGCGGTTTTTTTGCGGGGCAATACGGCTATGCCGAATCGTTTGTCATATTGGGCGGGATTATGATAGCAGTCGGTTTTTTGGCCCTTATCCTATTGCCGGGAAGAATAGCAAAAGGCGACGGCCTGACCGGCCGCCGACCGGCAGCAGGGCTGACTCCGCTGACAGCCCTGTTGGAAAACACGCAGATCTACCCGGCGCTGGTCGCCGGTTTCGCCGTTTTGTATGCGCAGGGGACCATTCTGTTTGAAATCCCATTGTTCATTCAACGGCAGCAGCTTTCGCCGTCCGTAACCGGGATGCTGTTCAGCATCATGGGGATCGGTTCGTTGGCCGTATTGAGCCAGTTTTGGCTGCAGCGCACCTCTCCTCATCAGCGGACCTGCGCGGGGCTGTTCCTGCTCAGTTTCTTATTGTATGTGCTGGCGATCGGCTGGGAGTTCTCCCTGTACGTCATGATGTTTTTGCTGGGGACCTGTTTTGGGCTCTTGTTCCCGGCGATGACCACGATTCTTTCTGTCCATTCGCCGCGTGAATTGTACGGCAGCGTCTTCAGTCTGTTTTCCGCCGTTCTTTCACTCGGAGCCATTCTCAGTCCGATTATCGCCGGGATGATGGACAACTGGCATCACTCGTTTTTCCTGGCATTCTTCGTCACGATGGGGACAGCTCTACTGGGGACGCTGCATACCGTGCTGGCGGGGAGAACGAGCAATTAGGCTTGATTTCAAATGCTTTAGCTGGGCGACGATGATAATGCTGACGATCACGAGCAGGAACCAGGAGCTGATTTTGCTTAAGTGGACCAGCTCCCATCCTGTTTGTTGATTGGGATAGCGCCACGCGCCCAGCAAGGTGGCGATGTTTTCCGCGATCCAGATGAAAAATCCGATGAGGAAAAAGGAGAGCGATAACGGCATGCGAAACCACTCCGTAAGCACGCGAAACCGCACCTGCGAGCGCCAGAAAACGAGAAAAATGGCTGCGGTCAGGAACCAGCGGATGTCCCAGAGAAAGTGATGGGTAAAAAAGTTGAGATAAATCGCCGCGGCAAGAGGTACACAGAGCCGGTGGGATGGCCAGCCTTCCAGCGAGATGTCGAGACGCCTCCAGGCCTGGCACAGGTAGCTGGCCACGCTTGCGTACATAAATCCGCTGTACAGCGGCACGCCGAGCACTTTGGTGTAGGCGGACTCCGGGTAGGACCAGGAGCCCATATGCACCTTGAATATCTCCAAGGCCAGTCCAATCAGGTGAAACACGGTAATCACCTTTAGTTCGTCGCGCGTCTCCAAACCGCTTTTCACCATAAACACCTGGAAGGCGAAGCACAGGATCAGCAGCATGTCATAGCGGGGAAGCCCAGGAATGGTGACGATATGGGAAAGGGCCAACGAACCGAAGATGAACACGGGAAAAAGGCAGGACATCGCCTCCTGATAGGTGAAATGGGCCAGGAGCCGGATTGCTCGTTTCACTCGTTCGTCACACCTGCCGGGGTGGGACCGGTTGCCACGGGCAGATCGTACGAGCACCAGTCGCTCCAGCTGCCCGGATACAGCTTGGCATCCGTTCGGCCCGCCTGATGCAAGGCAAGCAGGTTGACGCAAGCCGTCACCCCTGAGCCGCAGTACACGATTATTTCATCGTGACGGGCAATCGGGGCAAAGCGTTGCTTCAACTGCTCTTTAGGGAGCATCGAACCGTCTTGTGCCAGGTTATCCTTAAAAAAGTAGTGGAGTGCGCCCGGGATATGGCCTGCTTTCGGATCAATCGTTTCCTGTTCCCCTCTGTACCGTTCGCCTGCCCGTGAATCGATCAGCACCGTATTGGCACCCCGTTCCTTTACCTGGTCGATCGTGACCAGCATGTCTCTCTGAAGCCGGGACACAAACGATCGCGCTGTCGGAGACGGGATCTCCTGCGTAACAGGATAGCCTGCAGCCTTCCATGCGGCAAAACCGCCGTTCAATACGGCTGCCTTTTGGTGGCCGTGATAGCGGAGCAACCACCAGAGTCGTGACGCCATAGCCAGATCCTGATCGTCGTAGGCAATCACGGTCGTCTCGCTATCGATTCCAGCCTGGGAAAACAGACTCACGAGCGCATCCGTTTCCGGCAGCGGGTGGCGCCCGCCGTGTTCCCCTTTTCGACCGGACAAGTCGTGTTCCAGATGAAAATAGAGCGCGCCCGGAATATGCCCTTCCATGTATTCGTCGTATCCTTGCGCCGGCTTGCCCAAAACAAAGCGGCAATCGACGATCACGATGTTGCTGTCCCGCAAATGATCGTACAGCCAGTCTGATGAAACGAGAAGTTGCTCCATCTGCTCTCCCTCTTTTCCACATTTGTTTCTTTCATCATAGCAGAAGGATGAATCCTCGGGTACAATTAGCTCGTAGAAAAGAGAGAGGAGGGAAGAATCCATGAAACGATTGGTACGCTATTTTCTGGAAGGATTGTTGTATGTCATTCCCTTGGCGGTAACCGTCTTTGTTTTGTACAAAATCTTCGTGACGGTGGACGGTTTCCTGAAACTCCCGGTACCGGGGATCGGGTTCGTGCTGACGATTGTCGGGATTACCCTGGTCGGCGTACTCGCATCCAATGTATTGACCAGAGGTCTTCTCGCACTGGTGGACAGGCTGTTTGTGCGAGTGCCCTTTATCAAGCTGATTTACAGTTCCATCAAGGACTTGATCGGCGCGTTCGTCGGGGACAAGAAAAGCTTTGACAAGCCTGTTCTGGTTACGTTGTCGGCAGACAGCCGCGCCAAGGCGATCGGCTTTATCACCCGGGAGAGCCTGGATGCTTACGGCCTGGAGGATCATGTCGCTGTTTACTTCCCGCAGTCGTACAACTTTGCCGGCAATCTGCTGATATTCCCGAGAGAACAGGTGAAGCCCCTGGACGTCGAGAGTTCGGAAGCGATGGCCTTTCTGGTATCCGGCGGAGTGTCGGGAAAATAGATGGGAAATACAAAAAGCGTTGCTGGTGAAAGCAACGCTTTTTCAGTGTATAAGAATTTATAAATTTGGACATCCCATACAGCCGCTAGAAAAGTGTTCGGGGCCCCGCCCGGCGAAAAAAGGGACCCCACTCGGCTCAGCGATAAGCTACCGCCGAGTGGGGTGAGAATAGCTAATGCCGGGTGGGTTTTCTTATACCCAGCGAACGCTGCGGTTCGGCGGGGGCCACATTCAGCTACTGAAAAAGCCGCTGTGGCTGGAATGCTTGCGCCGGTAGTGTTGGTGGCCGTAAGAATGATGGCCGTGGGTACGGTGATGCCCCCGGTGCCGGAAATCGCTGCTGCTGAAGCGGCGGTGCCCGGTTTTAAAGAGAAAACGCGTCCCCTTTTTCAACATCGATATGGCGATTGCTGCTACCGCGATGACGATCAACAAGCCAATGCCGAGAATGGTGAGGAGTCCAGATATCATGGTCAACCAGCTCCTTGCAGGTAGTCTACCTATCTCTACGGAGGAGCAAAGAAAAAGTTTCGCTCCGCCGCAAGATTGCTGTCCCGTCGGTTACGCCTTCAGGTACTTTTCATACGGCTGGAAGTTGATCTGCTTCTCTTTCAGATGGGCAATCAGCCACTTGTGATCACGCTTGGGCGTGGCGAGAATGTAGCCTTTTACAATCAAATCAACGGTAATGGACGTCGCTTTCTCCTCGAGTGCGAGCTGGCCGATTTTCGCTGCTATGGTACGGCGGGCAACGTCGCGAAACAACTGCGGCACCGGCTCCACCAGTTCATCAAGAAAGGCAAGCGTTTCCTCTGTCCACATCGAGCGGGTCTGTTCGATATAATGTTCCTGCCAGTCAAGATCGGATTTTCCGTCTTGCTTGGGCATCGACTTGAGGAATTTGCGAAACATAAAATAGCCGCCAATCGCGAACAAACCAACCAGGACAAACATCCAGAAAACAATAAACAGCGAGAAGCCTGTCGACATTTGCATAAGCTCGAAACACCTCGTTTACCTTCTTCAGTACAGGCGAAAAGTGTACTCGTTAAGAAGTGTAACGGATTTCTCTCTTTCTCACAACTCGCCTGTTCGATAGGGAAGGGATTGGGGCGCTATGTGATGCTGTTCAAGTCATACGGCGTTTCCTGGTACACGTAATAGTTCAACCAATTGGAAAAGAGCAGGTTGCCGTGAGCCCGCCAGCTGACAAGCGGTTCCTGGCCCGGGTCGTCTTGTGGAAAATAGTTCTTTGGAACGGAGATGGGGAGACCTCTGCCAAGATCGCGCTCGTACTCTTCTTTCAGGGTGTTTTGATCGTATTCGGAATGGCCGGTCGCAAAGATTTGCCGTCCGTCTTTTGTGGCGATGATGGCAACTCCAGCCTCCTCGGACTCCGCGAGAATCTCCAGTTCCGCCACTTTTTCGATATCTTCCCGCTTGTTTTCCGTGTGCCGGGAATGGGGAATCTGGAACAGAGGGTCGAAGCCTCGAAACAGCTTTACATTTTTCTTGTTTACCGTATGGGAAAAGACGCCGAACAGTTTTTCCGGGAGCGGGTACTTGGGAATTCCGTAGTGATAGTATAAACCGGCCTGGGCCCCCCAACAGATATGCAGCGTCGACGTTACGTTGGTCAATTTCCATTCCATGATCTGCTTCAACTCATCCCAGTAGGAGACTTCTTCAAAATCCAGATGCTCAACAGGAGCTCCGGTGATCACCATTCCGTCAAATTTTTGATCTTTGATCTCCTCAAACGTTTGATAGAACATGGAGAGATGTTCTTCCGCCGTATTTTTGGATGTATGAGTGGACGGGTGCAGCAGCACGATCTCCACTTGTAACGGCGTATTGCCCAACAGGCGGAGCAGTTGTGTCTCGGTGGTTTGTTTTACCGGCATCAGATTCAAGATGACGATTCGAAGCGGCCGAATATCCTGTGTAAACGCCCGGCTTTCTTTCATTACGAAAATATTCTCATTCGTTAAGATCTCAACCGCGGGAAGATGATCAGGAAGTGTAATTGGCATAAGCAATCCCCCAATAACCAAAGAAATCACATCGGAATAGAATCAAATGTCGCTTTTCTTCATAATAGACCTAAGATTAGCTTTATTCAATCCATTTTATCAGAGACGGCAAACGGAATACACAGAGAAATGCCGTTTGCTCTTCCCAACGGCCTATACAATTTAGTATCATTAGAAGTAATATTCAGAAGGAGTTGACGCTCATGTTCAAACTTGGACAGCGTGTCATCATCGTTGCTGACTCCTTTGAGCAGGGTATGCCCATTGGCGAGTACGGTTATCTTATTGGTCGTGACCGGAATCCGGACAGTGCCTTTGATTGGATTGTGCGCATTCCCAAAATAGATAAGCAATTTCCAATCGTCGATGCCGACATTGCTTTAGAGGAGGAACTGATGGAGCAGGAGGCAGAGCGTCTCCAGCGAGAGGCACTGCTTGACTTCGCTTTGGCGACACGCAACGAAGCGCTTTTCCGGCAACTGATGGGCATGCAGGACGAATCGTCGGAAAACGGCGAACCTGTAAAAGAGTCGATGGAAGAGTTTATCCGAAAAGTAAATATCAAAGCGTGGATATAATGCGGTCGATGGCGGAACGGACGGTTTCCCGAGGCGGGAAATCGTTCTTTCTTTCGCGAGCGCTTCCCGAACAGGAATGAAAGCGAGGCTGTTTCATGTCGGAAGAATTTGTGACCTTTACCAACGAATATGGCCAAACAATCCAAATGACACGGGAGGATTACCAGAAAAAAGTAATCCCCCATAACCTGGAAATGTATTGGGATGACAAGGAGATGCTTCGACAATTTGCCATGGAGCTGGTGCGGGACAATTTTCCCGAACCGGCGGGAGTAGCCGCTGACCGGCTCTTGGAGCTGTACGGTCCGATCGAATCCGCCTTGATCTTCCGTGCCGTCGTCCACATGCAGGCAAGAGAGTTTGACAGAGCCAAAGCCCTGCTGCTCGACTGCCTGGAGCGGTTCCCTGCTTCCGGAACGGCTTGCACCAATCTGGCGAAAATCTACGCCTATGAGGGAGAAGAAGCGAAGGCGTTTGAGACGCTGGAAGCGGGCCTGTTTAAAGATCCCAACCAGGAAAACGGATTGAATATGTATGTGGAGAGCTTCCTGCAGCTTAACAAGCAGGAGGAACTGCGGCAGCGGCTGGAAGCGCTTTCCGCCAAGGAAGGGGCGTGGCGTCCGCAGCTTCACTTGGCGCGACTCGCTCTGTCTGAGGGCAACCTGCTGAAAGCAATGCAAAAATACAAGGAAGCGATCGAGGCTGCCAAGGAAAAAGAGGAGATCGTCATGACAGTGACGGGTGAATTGGGACAAGCCGGTTACGTTTACCAGTTGATTCAAATCTGCGAAGAATACTGGTCTCCTCAGTTCCAGTATCCGTACGCAGGATTCAACTACGCCAACGCGCTTTTGGCAACCGACCAGAAGGCGAAGGCGATCGCCGTGCTAAAAGAGATGCAGCAGCACCTGCCGGACAATACCAAACCGATGGTGGATCACTTCCTGGCGCGGGTGCCGGGAGCCGAAGAAGTGGAAGCGGGGGCTGGAGCTGGCGAAGAACAACAAGAAACGACAGCCACGGCAAAGAAAAGCTGGTGGAAGTTTTGGTAACGTAAGCGGGGTGCCCGTACGACATGTACGGGGCCCCTCTTTCTTGGCAGATAGGAATTTATAAAATGGTACCTATCTGCATAAGTGCAACTATGGCTCCGCCATCGCCAGAGGCTCGGCGGTCGCCGAGTTAGTGTCTGACTCATGAATGACAAAAGGGAGCGATACATGTGAAAATTCTAGTCTTGCACGGGAGTTCAAGAGAAGGGGGAAATACGGAGAAGCTGACGAACATCGCTTTGGAAGGAATCCCGCATACCAGCATTTTCTTGCGGGAGAAGGAAATACACGCAATCGAAGACAAAAGACATGACCCGGATGGGTTTCAGCCGGTTGATGACGACTATGATGAAGTGATCCGTGCCGTTCTCGAACATGACATTTTGATCTTTTCCACGCCGATCTATTGGTACGGCATGTCCGGCCTAATGAAAGACTTCGTTGATCGCTGGTCGCAAAGTCTGCGGGACAAACGTTTCAATTTTAAGGAAGCGATGAGCAAAAAGAAGGCTTATGTCATCATCACCGGAGGAGATCAACCGCGGATCAAGGGCCTTCCGCTGATCCAGCAGTTTCAGTACATCTTCTCGTTTGTTGACATGCCGTTTGCCGGATATATCATCGGGGAAGGGAACAAACCGGGTGAGATTCTGAACGATCGACGGGCTCTTGAAGAAGCGAAGATTTTCAATGAAAGTGTAAAGTTAATTGGAATGTAAGCACCCCAGTGGTGCTTTTTCTTTGGTGTATAAGAAATTATAAATTTGGACATCCCATACAGCCGCTAGAAAAGTGTTCGGGGCCCCGCCCGGCGCGAGCATGTTCTGGGGTCCCCAAAAAGTAATCGGAATCATCTTCGAATACATACGTCACTTTTTGGGGTTGAGCTTGTGCCGGGTGGGTTTAAAACCATCTATTTAAACTGGCTGGTAAGCCGCCGCTCCAGGAATGCCACGCCCTGGTACATCAATGTGGCGACAATCGCAATGATAAACAGGCTTACCAGGACCAGGGTAAAATTGAACACCTGAAACCCGTAGATGATCAGGTAGCCAAGCCCCTTCTGAGAGACGAGGAACTCTCCGACGATGACGCCTACCCACGAGAGGCCGACGTTCACTTTCAGCGTGGAGAGAATGGTGGGTATGGTGGCAGGCAGAATGACCATGGTAAAGATCTGCCGCTTGTTGGCGCCGAGCGTCCGCACGACCTTTACATAGTTTTGATTGACTTCCTTGAAACTGGTGTAGATGACGATGGTGGTAATGATGATGGAGATGGCACAGCCCATGGCGACGATGGACAAAAAGCCGGGTCCGAGACCGACGATAAAGACCGGTCCGAGGGCTACCTTGGGCATGCTGTTGGCAACCACGAGGTACGGCTCCAGCACGCGTGAGAGAAAGGGCGACCACCAAATGATCGTCGCGATCATCGTGCCGAACAGGGTGCCCAACACGAATCCGATCATGGTCTCTAGCACCGTCATCCCGATGTGGGGCAGCAGACTTCCGTCGACAATCTGCGACCAGAACAGCTGCAAGATTTTGGACGGATAGCTGAAAATCAGAACATTGATCGCTTCGATGCGAGCCAGCCACTCCCATATGCCGAGGAACAGAAGCAACAGAACGATTTGAGTGGTGACAATCAGATAGCGCTGCTTCGCTGCCTGGCGCAGATAGTTTCTGTGAATCTGCCTCACTTCATTTGACTGCATCGGACACCGCCTCCATCTCTTTCCACACCCGGTGGAACAGTTCGGAAAAACCCTCAAGGTTCCGGGCCGAAAACGGCAGGGCCAACCGAATCTCCTCCGGCACAACCACCTCACTGTTGATACGGCCCGGATTGCGTGCCAGAATGTAAACGCGATCCCCCATAGCGATTGCCTCGGACAGGTCATGGGTTACCAGTACGGCCGTTTTCTTGTGACGGCGCATGGTGGCGATAATCAAGTCTTCCAGTTTCAACTTGGTCTGGTAGTCGAGGGCGGAAAACGGTTCATCCAAAAGCAGGATGTCAGGCTGGCAGGCCAGGGTGCGAACCAGAGCCACCCTTTGCCGCATGCCGCCCGATAGCTGGGTCGGATACGATTTGCGAACGTCACCCAATGCCATTTCTTCAAGCAAATGAAGTGCGTATTCTTCCATCTCCTTTGAGCGGATCCCCTGAATGTCCAGTCCGAGGAAGATGTTCTCCTCGATCGTCCGCCAGTTGAACAGGTAGTCTTGTTGCAGCATATAGCCGACACGTCGGGAGGTGCCTGAAACGGGGTTCCCTTCAATCAGCACCTTTCCAGCCGTCGGTTGTTCCAGTCCGGCGATAAGCGACAGCAGTGTTGTCTTGCCGCAACCGCTGGGACCGACGAGACATACAAACTCTCCTTCCTCTACGCGCAGGTTGATGTCCTTGACCGCCATGAACGCTCGAGTCGTCGAGACGTAGAGATGAGTGACATGACGCAGTTCAATCTTTGCTTTCGAAGAAGGTCCTTGATTCATGGCGCATTACTTCCCTTCTTTGGCAGCCTTGGCGAAGGTAGTATTGACGAGTTTCGCGTAGTCCGCCCGCTGCTTTAACTCACCTGCTTCATCCATGATGTCCTGCAAGTTGTTCCACTCTTCTTCGTCCAGGATTGGGTCGGTTGCATATGAGCCTTGTTCCAGGTAGCGCTTCACTGAACTCTCCAAAATTTCCGGCTTGATGTTTGGGAAGTATTTGGCGATCACATCCGCTGTTTCTTTGGCCGAGTGGGCAGAGACCCATTGCTGTCCTTTGTAGACGGCGTTGGTAAACTTTTGAACGACGTCGGAATGTTTGTCCATGTAGCTTTTCTTGGTCATAAATACGGTGTAGGGCACCTTGCCGCTTTCTTTGCCGAAGGAGGCGACAACATGACCGATCCCATCCGCCTCAAATTGAGAGGCTGTCGGTTCAAACAACTGTACATACTCACCCGTGCCCGAGGCGAATGCAGACGCAATGTTTGCAAACTCAATGTTTTGAATCAACTCAAGGTCTTTCCGGGGATTGATGTTGTTCTTTTTCAACACAAACTCGCCTACCATTTGCGGCATCCCGCCCTTGCGCTGGCCGAGGAAGACGCTGCCTTTCAGCTGTTCAAAGCTGAAGTTGCTGACGGGTTTGCGGGCTACGAGAAAGGTCCCGTCCGTTTGTGTCAGTTGGGCGAAGTTGATGACAGGATCGGTGGCCCCTTGCTGATCGACATAGATACTTGTCTCCGATCCGACCAGGGCTACGTCAATTCCGTCCGACAAGAGGGCGGTCATGGTTTTATCGCCGCCTGCCGTAGTAGTAAGCTCTACGTCGAGACCTTCTTCTTTAAAGAATCCTTTTTCAACGGCAACGTATTGCGGAGCGTAAAAAAGCGACCGGGTTACTTCGCCGATTCGTACTTTCTCCGGTGTGCTCGAACAGCCGGCCAACAGGGCTGTCAACCCCAAACCGACCGCGAGACCCATGGAAATCAATCGTTTCATGGGAATTCCCTCCTATGCTGTTTTCTGATGTAGGGTATGCGCCCAGAGAAAAAACGGTGAATGCCTCATCGCGGGGGAATGCACCTGGCAATACTGAGAAGGGAGGTGGCGCAAGATGATCGTGACATTTTTGGGAACAGGCTCGGGGGCGCCGACTGCCAGGCGCAATGTGAGCGGGATAGCCCTGCGGTTCATCCAGTCCGGCAAGTGGTGGCTGTTTGACTGCGGAGAGGGGACCCAGCATCAGATCCTTCGCTCGCCGCTCAAGCTAAGCCAGTTGGAAAAGATTTTCATCACTCATCTGCACGGTGACCACTTATACGGACTGATCGGCCTGTTGGCCAGTCGTTCTCTCCGCGGAGGCGCTCCATCCGAGGTGACGTTGTACGGCCCGCCCGGACTGGATCGCTATGTGGAAGCCGTTATGGAGGTGAGTCCTGTTTTTCTGCAGTATCCGCTGGTCATCAAGGTCGTGCAGCAGGGGCGCATCCATGAGGACGAAGAACGGGCCGTGGTGTGCAGGGAGGTTCGGCACCGGGTACCCGCTTTCGCCTATGCCGTGGTTGAAAATGACCGCCCCGGCTCTTTTCGCGTTGATCTGGCAAAAGCGGCAGGTGTACCGGCCGGCCCGATGTTTGGAGCGTTGAAACGCGGAGAACAGGTTCAATTGCCTGACGGACGCGTGCTCGACGGAAAACGGTTCGTCGGGCCCCCGCAGCCCGGCAGAAAAGTGGTCTACAGCGGCGATACGGAGCCTTGTGCCGAGCTGATGGAGCTGGCGCACGAGGCCGATCTGCTCATTCACGAAGCCACCTATGCTTATGCTGACAAGGAACTGGCCGTGCGAAGCGGCCACTCCACGGCACGGGAGGCGGCGATTCTGGCACGGGATGCACAAGTGCGTACACTGTGCCTGACACACTTCAGTCCGCGATACGAAAACGAAGCGGGAACAACCCTGGACGATCTGCTCGCCGAGGCGAAGGAAGAGTTCGCGGACACGTCTCTCGCGGAGGATTTTCTCAGCCTGCAAATCAAACGCTTGAGGGGTATATGAAGAACCTTCATAATGAAACGGAGGTTCATTCCCTGTTATAATGATTCATCATCGGATGGGAGTGGTGAACATGAAACGGATCGCTTTTGCGACTCCGGAAGAACTGACCGAGCATTGTCTGCGGGAGGAAATCAGCCTGGTGATAGAGTACCGGGACGAGCACAATAAGCAGCGTCAGGTCGTGCTGCAAGGAGAAGAGCTGAATGAACTGGAGGAGTATTTTCGTTACTCCGGTGTGACGGCGTATTACCGTAAAGACGGGATTTTTTATGAGATCAAGGCTGAATGGCTGAGATAGAGGAGAGAAAGAGAGAGGGTGGGTGAGGAGAAGTGGCTGAAGAGCGTAAGGACAATTCGCTGGCAATTCGCTATTTCATGTTTGTGTTGGGATTGGCTATAGGGGCGTTCGGCTGCGTAATGACGATCAAGGCCAATCTGGGAGTATCTCCGTGGGATACGTTTCACATCGGCCTGCAGAGGACATTTGGACTTACGATTGGAATATGGTCCGTTATCGTCGGGGCCATTGTCATCATCCTTTCCTATTTATTGGCAGGAATGAAACCCGGCGTCCCCACCCTCTTGAACATGGGGTGCTTTGGCTTGTTTTTGGACGTGTTTCTTTGGCTGGATTTCATTCCGGAGGTGCACCTGTTCTGGCAGAGAATGTTCCTGTTCCTGGTGGGTCTGTTCATTATGTGCGTGGGAATCGGGTTGTATCTGTCACCGCGGCTCGGAGCGGGTCCGCGCGACAGCTTTATGCTGGCGCTGAATGAACGGATGGGATGGAGCATACAAAAAGTCCGTATGATGATTGAAATAACGGTGTTGGTGCTCGGGTTCTTCTTCGGCGGACCCGTTTCGATCGGCACTGTTCTGATCGCTTTATTGACCGGACCGCTGATTCAGCGAACCATTCCGTTCTGGGAAAAACGGATGCAAAAGCCATATGGCATGATTCCCAAGGAGCAGCTTCATGCGTAAGCCGACGGTTGACTTGATGCTGCTGGCTGTTGTCCTGATTTGGGGAGGCAATTACACGGTCGGCAAATTTGGGATGCAGGCGCTGTCACCCGAAGTATTTACGCTGACCCGCTTCCTGTTGGTGATTCCGGTTCTATGGGTCCTGGTGAAGTGGAAAGAGGGGAACGTCGCCATCCGCGCTCGGGATATCCCGGCCTTTTTACTGGCGGCCCTGGTGGGAATCACCCTATATCAAACGCTGTTTGTGGCTTCGTTGAAATACACGACGGCGACCAATGCCTCTCTTCTCGTCGCCATGTCGCCTCTGTTTACGGTGATCGTGGCCGTGTTGGCCAAGCAGGAGCGGGCCACCCTTGCACTGGCCTTCGGATCTCTGATGGCCGTTGGCGGAGTCGTAGTGGTGAAGGGAGCGGCTGCCGGCGGTATAACGTTCTCACTGGAGTCGCTTCTCGGAGACGGGTTGGCTGCTTTGGCGAGCCTATTGTTCGGCCTGTATCCGTTTACGACTGCCAGGCTAGCACGGTCTTATTCTGCGATGAAAGTCACCCTGTATACTGCCTTGTTCGGGACGTTCTTTTTGGCGGTGTACTGCACGCCCGACTTGCTTCGCGTCAATTGGATAGAGCTGCCTTCCTCCGCCTGGTGGTCACTGTTGTACGCAGCTTATCCGGTTACCGCCTATTCACTGGCGGCTTGGAACTACGGAATCGAGCGGCTGGGACCGGCGCGTGTGATGCCATATATGTATCTCGTGCCGGTTACTGCCATTCTCGTCGCAATGGCGGTCATTGACGAACAGATGAACGGCTGGCAGTGGTGCGGTGCGGTCATGATTGTCGCCGGGGTCTTTCTCGTCCGTCAGGGACCCGCTTTCTTCCAACGCCGCCAATCCAGGGGAGAAGCGCCGAAGCAAAATCGAAGTGCATAATGGCAAAAGCCCTCTTGTCCTGAGAACACGGCAAAACGCCTCCGTTCCATCTGGACACCCTGCAGCAGAAAAAGAGCAAGACTAGGCAAGCGTCCAAGCAAAACCCAGTGTTGACACATACCTTATGAGCAGTTGAACAAAGGAGGGGTTAACGGATGGGATTGTTTAATGGCGGAGATTTTGACGATTTCTCCCTGGTGCTTGTACTGTTTGTATTGTTGGTGATTGTAGCTTGCTCTTGCGACAACTAAGCTGACAGGGGCAGAGAAAAAACCACCGTTTCCGACGGTGGTTTTTTCTTTTTGCCGAATAAGAAGCTTTTTTTATCGGTGGTTTTTTGTCTCGTAATCTTGCTGGACGCGAAACCATATATTAAGATCGTTAATGACGCTGGCCAGCTCGTGAATCTCACTGTTCAATTCGCAGGAGCGGACGAAGTTTTCTTCTTCCGACAACTGATTTTGTTTTTGTGTAATGATTGATTCCAATTGAATGATGCGGTCGGGAATTTTTGCCCGAATTTCTTCCCACTCCAGGAGAATGTCGGCTCGCTCGTCCGGCGAATACATCTCCCAGTCGTGGTAAAGAACGGGGATACGAATCCCCAATCGATCGTCATAGGTAAATTGGTAACGCAACTGATCACACACTCCTCTCCTTTTTCATCATATCAAAAAACGAAGGAGACGGGGGAAAGAAAGGGGGGAAACGATTGGCCGTACATCGTGTCTTGATTGACGCCGATGCCTGTCCCCGACAGGCTTTGGCTATCGCCAAAGAGCTCTGCTCGGAAAAAGGGTGGGGCTGCCTCACGTTTGCCAGCTACAATCACCAGCTGACCGGTGAGCATCACATCGTGGTGGACGCCGCTCCGCAAGCTGTCGACGTCAAACTGGCAAACGAAGCGGGGCCAAACGACATCGTCGTGACGCAGGACATCGGCCTCGCTGCCCTGATTCTCGGCAAGCGCGCCAAGGCGCTCTCTCCGAGCGGTGTGATATTTCGTCCGGAGCGAATCGATTTTCACCTCGAAGAGCGAAATGAGAAAGCGCGTTTTCGCCGCGGGGGAGGTCGAACGCGCGGTCCTGCAGCGCGGACCAGGGAAGACGATGATCGCTTCACCGACGCCCTGCGAATGTTAATGGAGGAAGGAGAGCGACCATGAGACTGCATCCGCATGAAAAAACAAGCCCAACCAGGCTTCTTGTCTGGGCCGGTGTATTTTTGGCGTTGTCGCTTGTGCTCATCGCCCTGTTTTACCGAAATGCTTATTCATCGCTGGATCAGCTGGGCTTTTCCATTATGGAAACGCTCCGCACTCCGTGGCTGACCGTGCTGATGTCAGCTGTTACTCACATGGGAGGCGCGGAGGTGTTGGCACCGCTCGGCGTGTTGGTGGTCATCCTGTTTCTGGTCAAAGGGTACCGCATCGAAGCGCTGATCATTGCCTGCACCTTGCTGATCGGTGACTGGCTGAACGACTGGCTGAAAGAGCTGTTTGTCCGTCCCCGTCCGCAGGGATGGAATTTGATCGAACGACCGGATTCTTTTTCGTTTCCCAGCGGCCATGCCATGGTTGGATTGGCCTTTTACGGTATTCTTGCCCATTTTTTGCGTACCAACCTGGCCCATGCGGCATACGCCGCGGTCATACAGCCAGGCCGCGTTCTCCTGGTCACGCTCATCTGCGCAAGCCGCGTATACCTCGGCGTCCACTACCTGAGCGACGTCATCGCCGGCCTGTGCATGTCTGCCGTTTGGTACTGTGCTGTCCGCTATTTGTACGACCTCGCTGTCATTCGCTTTCGTCCACAGATACTGCGACCTGTCACACCTTGGAAATAACGCTACGTTTCATAACCGAATTCCCGCATCAAGCTCAGCCATTTCTCGACGCTGGGCTTGTTCTTTTTGTCCTTGGGAAGGACGATGTAGGCGGAGCGTTTCGGGGGTTTGTTCCCCAGAATCGTAATTTCGCGCAGGGTTCCTGCCGCCAGTTCGGCCTTCACGGTCGAGCGGGTAAGCAGGCTGACGCCCAACCCTTCCTTCACCAGATCGATGGCCAGCTCCGCTTTGTCGACCTGCAGTTTCGGAACGTAACTGCGGGGCAGGGTCTGCCTGATCCACTCGTGGAATGGCGGCCCCCAGTTCACGAACAGCAGGGGAAGGTTGCGCAGCTCACGAGCATCGACAGAGGTCGCAGCCGTAATCGTATCGTCCGGACGTGAGACAAGCACGATTTCGTCATCCCAGGCGGGAATCACCTCGAAGTTGGGAAGCGAAGGAGGGATGTATACGATCCCGATTTGAATCATGTTGTCCAGCAGGTACTGAATGACGTCGGACGAGTGTCCGGTTTTCGTGCTGATTGCAATATGCGGATAACGGTAGTGGTATTCCTTAAGAATCGGCTCCAGGGTGGAGGTCCAGATGGAGTTCAGGCTGCCGATGGAAAAGTAATCTTCATAGGGCTGCAGTGATGCGACCTCGTTCAGTGCCTCGCTCGTCAGCTTCAAGATTCGTTCCGCATACGGAAGCAGGGTGAGGCCGGCCTGTGTAATCTCGACGCTTCGCTTGTCTCGTGTAAAAAGCGGCTTTCCTACTTTCTCTTCCAACTGTTTGATCCGCATCGTAACGGTTGACTGGACAAGGTGAAGCATCTCTGCGGCTTTGGTAAAGTTTTTGGTTTGTGCCAAAGTATAGAATGCACGTAATTGTTCAAAATCCATATGAAATTTTACCCTCTTATCTAAAAAATTGATTACAATATGCAAAATTGATCGTTTCTCAAATTATACCTCGTTCTTTAGTCTGAGAATATCCCCAACTTTCGCAATCAAGAGAGCGAGGTACAAGAAATGAAACGGGAAGTTTGGAGGGAAATGCCGTTTTCCGTTAAACTGCTGTTGCTTACCTCCTTCATGATGAACCTAGGTTTTTATGCACTGATTCCGTATCTTACCCTTCACTTGACGGGGAGCATCGGCTGGACGTTGGCGATGGCCGGCCTGGTACTGAGTGTACGCCAGTTTTCTCAACAGGGCTTTGCTTTTCTTGGAGGAATTGTCGGCGACATGTTCGGATACAAGGGCACGATGATCCTGGGGATGCTTGTCCGTGCCATCGGCTTTGCCCTGTTTGCTTTTTGTACGGAGACCTGGCATTTTTTTCTGGCTGCCGTCCTCTCCGGATTGGGCGGTTCACTGTTTGACCCGGCTGGATCGGCTGCTTTTGCTGTATTGACGCCGGAGTCCATCCGCAAAGAAGTGTTCGCCTTTCGCAACGTGTTGACCAACATCGGTGTGGTCGGTTCCCAGGTTGTGGGTACCGCCCTGGCTGCGTTTGATTTTATGTATCTCTCCCTGTTTGCAGGCGGAATTTTTGCCGTAAGCGCCCTGCTCTCCTTTTTCCTCCTGCCGGCCATTGAAGCCAGAAATACGCAGCACGGGATATGGGACAGTATGTCCATCGTTCTGAAAGACCGCCAGTTCATTCGCTATACAGTCATTCTGATGGGATATTATTATCTCAACATGCAAATATTCCTGACCATCCCGCAATTGGTCGAAGACGTAACGAACAGCAAAGCGCTGGTAGGTGTCGTGCTCTCTACGGTATCCGTCTCCGTCATTCTTCTGCAGATGAAGGTAAGTCATTGGCTGGAGAATGTTTCGCAGCGGCTCACATTGATCGGCATTGGCACATTGGTAATGAGTCTCGGGTTGTTTTTACTCGCCTTCGCTGATACACTGTGGTTGTTAATGCTGGATGCCTTTCTTTACGCATTGGGAACCATGATCGCAGTTCCGAATCTGGTCGATATGGTACCGCGGTTTGCCTCCAAAGAGCATGTCGGCGCTTACTATGGTTTTAACGGCTATTCATTGGCCATCGGCGGTTCCGTTGGTCAATTCGTTGGCGGTTGGGTATACGATACCGCGCTTCGTATGCAAACTCCCTGGCTGCCTTGGACGATTTGCCTGCTGGTGGGCATCATCGTTGCATGGAAGCTTCACGAGATGGAAGGGCAGCCCGCTGGAAAAGATTATACAAAAATGGCGTGAATTTGTAAAAAAATGCGCGTGTTTGAAACATTTCCCATTCTGCTCTCGTATATAAGTGTAGAGCGGCTTCTTGGTAGATAGAAAGAGAGGGAGATTGTCGTGGAAGATATGAAAAAACTGAAACGTATGCTGCTGGTAACCAGTTCGGTCGGATTCGCCGTCTTTGCGATGGTCGTCATTACGGAGATTGTTCGTCTCTCCACGTAGTAATAAAGAACTGTAAATAAGCTTGACATGGAAGTTGCCATAAAGAAAAACCGCCTCTGATCAGGCGGTTTTTTTGTTCGTGTATAAGAATTTATAAAATTGGACATCCCATACAGCCACTAGAAAAGTGCTCGGGGCCCCGCTCGGCGAAAAAAGGGACCCCACTCGGCTCAGCGATAGCTACCGCCGAGTGGGGGGAGAATAGCTAATGCCGGGTGGGTTTTCTTGGGACGTGAAGGGGCTCATCAGGATCGCGGTGCGAATGTCATGCAGCGTTGCGGCTGTCTTCCAGGCGCTTGCCTTTTATCCGCAGATGGTAAATCAGGTAGCAGACAATCATGAACGGAATTCCGCAGTACAGGGCAATGCGCTGGCTAGGGTCAAAGGCCAGGCTGACGAGAACGGTGAGGTTTAAGATCAGTGCTGCAGCCGGAAGAATAGGATACAGCGGTGTTTTAAATTTCAGGTCTTCTACTTTGCCGCCTTGCTTCAGATACTGTTTGCGAAAAGCAAGCTGGGAGGCGGAGATGGAAATCCAGCCAACCTGGGCGCCCAACCCGGCAATGGAGAGGAGCACCATGAACACCGTGTCTTCGGCAAAGAAACCGGACAAGAGAGACAGAAGAGCAATTCCGAACGTAATCATCAGGGCGTTCATCGGAATCCCTTTCTGGTTCACCTTGCCGAGTTTGGAGCTGGCCATGTCTGTTTTTGACAAGGAGTAAAGCATCCGGGTAGCCGCATACAGGCCGGAGTTGCCTACAGACAAGAGCGCGGTCAAGATGACAAAGTTCATGATATCGGCAGCATACGGGATACCGATGTTGTCCAGTACGGCAACAAACGGGCTCTCAATGACGCCTGCTTCCTGGTACGGAATCAATCCGGCCAGAATAAAAATGGCGAGGACGAAGAACACGAGTGTACGCCATACGGTGTTGCGAATGGACTTTGGAATCGTTTTTTCCGGATCCTTGCTTTCCCCCGCTGCAATTCCGATCAATTCCGTTCCCTGAAAGGAAAAATTGACTGTTATCATGGTCAGCAGCAAACCGGTAATTCCGTGTGGCAGAAGCGGGGTGTTGACGAAGTTGGAGAACATCGGTGCCGCTTGCCCGTTTTTCATGTCGATGAGACCAAACAGGCCGGCACCGCCCAAAATGATGAATAAGATAATGGCGCTTACTTTAATGCTGGAGAACCAGAACTCGGTTTCCCCGAATGCCCGGGCGGACAGTGCGTTCAACAGGAACAAGGCAATCCCGAAAATCGCGCACCACATCCAGACGGGGGAATCCGGGAACCAGCGCTGCATTAACAAACCGGATGACAGCAGTTCCAACGCAACGGTTACCGCCCATCCGAACCAGTAAAGCCAACCGACGGTGAAACCGAGCGCGGGACTGATAAATTCGGTTGTATACGTCTGGAAGGAACCGGAAACCGGCATCGCTACCGACAGTTCTCCCAGGCAAAGCATGGTCAAATACATGATGAAACCGCCGACCAGATACGACAAAATGGCGCCGACAGGGCCGGCCTGGCCGATGGTGTATCCCGACCCGAGAAACAGACCTGTTCCGATTACCCCCCCAAGCGAGATCATGAACAGGTGTCTGCTGCTCATTTCCCTCTTCAATTCCTGATGGTTGTCTTTCAGTGATGTCATGAAACCCTCTCTCCTTTACCCAATCCGATAAATGAATGCGCTTACACTTGTGCAGTAAATTGCAAGATTGATGCCAAATGAAAGTTTGGCAGGAAGGGTTTTTCCTCTCTGATCGGTGCAAAAAAAGCAGGCGGTGTTCCGCCAAAAAAACAGGCAGTCATGCAAAGCGATTTGGCGATTGTGATCCGCGCTTCATACCCAGCTTGCGCAGCCGATACTGCAGACTTTGGCGGCTGATCATCAGCTCCTTTGCCGCACGGGAGACATTTCCATTGTGTCTGGCTACAACGTGTTGAATGTATGCTGTTTCAAATTCCTTCAGCTTGTCCTTTAGCGGCTTGATGTCCTCGTTCCATTCCGTTCGCAGGTTGTGTTCCTTCGTGCTCTGCGTTCGTCGGTGGTTGCGGCGTATAGGGAGGTGCTCCATCGTCATGACGGTTTCATCCACCATCAGGTTCATGGCGCCCTCAATCAGATGCTGCAGTTCCCGAACGTTTCCCGGCCAGTCGTACTGAAGGAAAAACTCACGAACCTCCTCACTTACACGCTCTACCTTCATCTGGAACAACTGATTGTATTTTCGGATGAAGTGGTCGACGAGAAGCATGATGTCCTCTTTGCGATCGCGCAGAGAAGGGAGGAACAGCGTGACTACGCCCAGTCGGTAGTACAGGTCCTTGCGAAGGCGCTGATGGGAGATGGCTTCGACGGGATCTTCGTTGATTGCGGCGATGATGCGGACGTTGATGGCCCGGTCTTTGGTATCGCCGATTCTGCGGATGGATTTTTCCTGCAGGGCCCGCAGCAATTTTGCCTGCAACGGCATACTAAGCGAGTTGATCTCGTCAAGAAACAGCGTGCCGCCTTCCGCCTGTTCAAACAGGCCTGGTCGTTCAATGGCTCCGGTAAAAGCGCCCCGTGTGGTTCCAAACAGCAGTCCCTCAATCAAGCTGTCCGGCAATGCGGCGCAGTTTTGCGAGATGAAGGGACCTGCGGAGCGGAGACTGGCCTGATGGATGCTTTGCACGAACAGCTCTTTGCCTGTGCCGGTTTCCCCGACCACCAGTACGGAAGAGGAGGTGCGGGCGGCACGCTTCGCATTTTCCACCACGTCCCGAATGGCCTCGCTTTCGCCGATGATGCTGTCAAACGTAAACCGGACGCCGCTCTTTTCCAGCAAATTCTCCCGGATGAGCCGCTCCATCTTGGTTACATCATTGGCAATCTCGACTGCTCCGATCACACAATCTCCGTCCTTGATGGGGTAAGTGTTGTTGATGGTGGTAATTTCCTTGCCCTTGTCATTGAAGTAGGTCTGCCTCACGTTGCGGATGCTTTTTCCTTTTCGCAGCGCAGCGAGCAGCGTGCTTTCCTGTCCCTGTGGGAACTGGAACACCTCCAATAAGTTTTTGCCCAGTACATCTTCTTTACTCATGGACTCCAGTTCGGTCATTTTTCGATTGTAAACGATGGAGGTGCCATTCGTGTCGATGACGTGTACGCCTTCGTTGATTTCGTCGAGAATTCGTTCATACATCGTCAGAAAGGTTTTCCAATTGCTCAAGTCCTGCTGAATGTTCACCGATTCCACCTTCCTTTCACAATAGATAAAATTTTATCATAGATTTGAAAAAGTGCAAAACTTTTCTGCATCTTCTCCTGCAACGGATAGGCTTTCCATGCAAAAAAATTTTTCCATTTGAGTCGATATCAAGGGAGAACGTACGAGAAGGACGCTAGTCTCACGTTGGCATCATTCTTGAATGAGGAAAACAGCAACCATACCTGAAGGAGGCAGAGCCTATGAGCAAGACACAATCCGTGATTCATCAGACCGAACAATTCGGTGCACATAACTATCATCCGCTGCCGATCGTGATTTCCAAGGCGGAAGGCGTATGGGTGGAGGATCCGGAAGGCAACCGGTATCTGGATATGCTCAGCGCTTATTCCGCTCTCAACCAGGGACACCGTCATCCGAAGATCATTCAGGCCCTGAAGGATCAAGCCGATAAGGTCACGCTGACTTCCCGCGCGTTTTACAACGATCAACTGGGTGTGTTTTACGAAAAGCTGGCAAAGCTGACCGGCAAGAACATGATCCTACCGATGAACACGGGTGCCGAAGCAGTGGAAACCGCCTTGAAAGCAGTCAGACGCTGGGCGTACGAAGTGAAAAAAGTACCGGAAAACCAAGCGGAAATCATCGTCTGTGAAGGCAACTTCCACGGTCGCACCATCACGGTAACCTCGTTCTCATCGGCCGATGAGTACAAGCGCGGCTTCGGGCCGTTTACACCTGGTTTCAAACTGATCCCATACGGCGATATCGAGGCTCTCAAGCAGGCGATCACGCCCCATACGGCAGCGTTTCTGATTGAACCGATTCAAGGGGAAGCCGGCATCGTCATTCCGCAACCGGGTTTCCTCAAGGCAGCGCAGGCGGTCTGCAAGGAAAACAACGTCCTGCTGGTTTGCGATGAAATCCAGACCGGTTTCGGCCGAACGGGCAAACTGTTCGCAAGCGACTGGGAAGACGTGAAACCTGACGTGTACATCATGGGGAAAGCACTGGGCGGAGGGGTGTTCCCGATCTCTGCCGTGGCCGCAGACAGGGAGATTCTCGGCGTATTCGAACCGGGTTCCCACGGGTCCACCTTTGGCGGGAATCCGCTCGGCTGTGCGGTAGCGGTTGCCGCGATGGACGTTTTGGTCGAAGAGGAGCTGACGGAACGATCCCGTGAGCTTGGCCAGTACTTTCTCGAGAAGCTGCAGGAAATCGAAAATCCCCTGATCCAGGAAGTTCGCGGCAGAGGCCTGTTTATCGGCCTGGAACTGAAAACGGCCGCCCGCCCGTACTGCGAAAAACTGAAGGAGCTGGGGCTCTTGTGCAAGGAAACGCACGAAACGACCATCCGCTTTGCACCTCCGCTGGTCATTTCCCAGGAGGAGCTGGATTGGGCGATCGAGCGTATCAAACAAGTTCTTCACGTAAAGACGGCCGCAGCAGCTGAATAAGAGAGAAGAAACCGGGGAAAACCCCGGTTTTCTTGGTAGATAAGAATTTATAAATTTGGACATCCCATACAGCCGCTAGAAAAGTGTTCGGGGCCCCGCCCGGCGAAGCGTTAGCTAATGCCGGGTGGGTTTTCTTACTCAAATATGGCAAATATTCCTGCAATCGTTCGACAAATTCCGACGTCATGTGGATAAGATCGGGATTTCAATCCACATCGAAAGTACTAGCTTTTGTCCTGTTGTACACAGCTTGCCCACACCTTACTCACATGATGTCCACATGCGCTGTGGATATCGGAACGATTGTTCGTTGCCGATTCGCGTGCTACAATGGGCACATGAAACGAGATGGGGGTGACTGGCGTGAAATACTTGAGCGATCAGATGTTGATAGAAGTATACCAACGTGCTGTCGACCTTCAACTAGACCCCGCATTTATAGAGCTCCTGTTTGCGGAAATGCAGAGACGTAGCATGTACGGTACGGAAGCGACTGCTTGACCGACACATCCAGATAAAAGAGCCATCCCCAAGCGGGACGGCTCTTCTTTACTTGCAGGCACCTATTCGCTTTTGACAAATTCCAGGGATGCAATGGAATGAATCGGTTCTCCTCCCGAAAGCCAGGTCTCAGGCAAGTAGAGATAGACAGGACCATTTTCCCGGATGGGCTTTCCGTCCTTTGCAAACTGCAGGATGGCCCGCTTTGCTTTTTCAATCGGAAGCTTGTGGCTCTCGCCATTTCGGCAATGAATCACGACATGAGTTGCTTCCGGCAGCGGCTTTGCATTCTCGATGAAAGGCGCGAGACGCATGCCGTAATCTCCCTCCAGTGCTTTCCGCACTTCCAGAAGACTGCGCCGCTCCGAGGGCAGCGCTGCGCCTTCCCTCAGTTCCTTGTCCCACTGGGCACCCGTCCCTTTCAGGTAATCCGCTTGCGAGTCGTCTTCCCATTCCGCCTCTCCCCGATAGGTGCGCAAATTGATTTTACGGTCGTCAAAAATCCACACACTGGGGTCGAGGGTGATGGGGAACGACACCGCTCCTGTAAACACGATCACATCTGACATGGCTGATACCTCCGTGCTTCTCCATTCATTCTGCATGCTTCATTGTACCGCAAGCAGGCAACATAGGGCAAACGGGTATCCTCTTGTGAATCGCCGTGTGAAACGGTTATGCTGAAAGCTGGACAGGTAAAAAAAGGGAGGAGAGAAAATGAACAGGCCATTTGACGCCATCATCGATCGAGAGGGAACGAACAGCATCAAATGGGATTACCGGCAGGAAGTGTTTGGGACGCAGGACGTGCTGCCGTTATGGGTAGCAGATATGGATTTTGCATGTCCTCCTTGCGTGGTTGACGCGGTAGTGAAGCGAGCGAAGCATCCGATTTACGGCTATCCGGGCAAGCCAAAAGAAATGTTTCATGCGGC
Organism: Brevibacillus soli; assembly: GCF_044759095.2. Taxonomy (NCBI): domain Bacteria; kingdom Bacillati; phylum Bacillota; class Bacilli; order Caryophanales; family Paenibacillaceae; genus Brevibacillus; species Brevibacillus soli. Next base: position 93,252 of record NZ_JBIYSM020000006.1, on the reverse strand, counting down.
CGCGGATTGGATTGACCGCCGATTTGGGGTGACGGTATCGCCCTCTTCCATGACAACGGTTCCCGGAATTGTTCCCGGACTGCACATTGCCGTAGAGGCATTTACAAAGCCTGGGGACAAGGTAATCGTGCAAAGTCCCGTCTATTATCACTTTTATCAAGCGGTCGAAAATCGAGGCTGTCAAGTCGTTGAAAACCCGCTTCGTGAAACGGACGGAACGTATGGCATGGATTTGGATGATCTCTGTAAGAAGCTCGACGAGAGAACCAAACTGCTGATTTTGTGCAGTCCGCACAACCCGGTCGGCAGAGTGTGGACTCGAGAAGAGCTGGAGCGCCTGGGGACCATTTGTGCGCAACGGGACATCATAGTGGTGTCGGACGAAATTCACGCTGATCTTGTCTACGAAAAAGGAAGACACGTTCCGTATTATTCCCTTCCGTCCGCTTTGTCTCAGCAAAGCATCACGTTTATCTCTACGAGCAAAACGTTCAACCTGGCAGGCCTTTTCTCATCGCTTGCCCTCTCAGAAAACCCGAGAATTCTCCGCGCTTTCCGCGATGCGATGCGCAAGCTGGGTCTGGAATTTCTCAATGTGTTTGGAATCGAAGCGATGACGACTGCCTATCGGGAAGGAGAACCATGGCTGGACGATCTGCTCGTGTATCTCCATGGAAACGCAACCTATATTCATCAGTATCTGCATGAGCGCATCCCACAGGTGAAAATGCGGATCCCGGAAGCGACGTACCTGGGCTGGATGGATTTTCGCGACTCGGGAATCCCTCATGGCGAACTGAAAACATGGCTCGTCAAACAGGCAAGGATCGGCTTGAGTGACGGCGCATCGTTCGGAAAGCAGGGGGCGGGGTTCCAGCGAATCAATTTTGCCTGCCCGCGTGCCACAGTGGAAGAGGCGATGAAGCGACTGGACAAAGCCCTGAATGGATAATACTATCCAAAACAACAGAGGTAGAAATAACATGGACATGGCACACAAGCAGCTGCAAGACGCGCTGGCTGAGGCGGCCACCCACACCAGACACGGTGCGGTGGCGAGTTACATTCCGGAATTGGCCAAGCAGGATCCGGACCGTCTGGGGGCGTGCGTCTGTCTATTGGACGGGACGGTACTAACGGCCGGGGATGTGGATATTCCCTTCACGCTTCAAAGTATCTCGAAGATCTTTACCCTGATTCTCGCTATTTGTGACAGGGGAACGGACTACGTCTTCCAGCGGGTGGGGAAGGAACCGACAGGTGACCCGTTTAACTCGATCGTGAAACTGGAGACGATCAAGCCGCACAAACCGCTCAATCCCATGATCAATGCCGGGGCCATTGCCGTCTGCGACATGATTGCGGGAAGCAGCGTGGAAGAGCGGCTGGAGCGCATTATGAACCTGCTCTCGCGCATGACAGGCATGCAGGATTTTCGCGTCAACGAAGAAGTGTACCGTTCGGAGAAGCTGACCGCGGACCGGAACAGGGCACTCGCCTACTTTATGAAAGACAGCGGCGTTCTCACAGGCGATGTGGAAGAAACGCTGGATTTGTACTTCCGGCATTGCGCCATCGAGGTCACATCGCGGGAAGTTGCTCAATTGGCAGTTGTGTTGGCCGCAGATGGAAAAGATCTGCAAACCGGCGTATCGATCATCCCCCGGGATGTAGCCCGAATCTGCAAGACGTTCATGGTAACCTGCGGAATGTACAATGCATCCGGGGAATTTGCCATTGAAGCGGGGATACCGGCGAAGAGCGGAGTGGCGGGGGGCATTATGGCCACAGTTCCAAACCGGATGGGGATCGGCGTGTACGGCCCGGCCCTCGACGACAAGGGCAATTCCATTGCGGGAGTGAGACTGCTGGAATCCCTTTCGGAGATATGGAACCTCAGCATCTTTTAGCCAAATGCAGTTATGTCCCCATCTCCCCTTTTCAAATGCGTCAGAATGGCGTACTATGTAAGGTAAGGATGGTGGCAAACGGAGGGATAGGTTTGGCAGAGGTTAATATTCCCGACTTGGAACAAAAAGCGCTAGCATTGTTGCGAGCAGACGCGGAAAAGATCTACAAGCTGATTGACGTACAGATGGAAAACCTGACCATGCCGCAGTGCCCTCTGTATGAGGAAGTACTGGACACACAGATGTTCGGTCTGTCGCGCGAAGTGGAATTTGCTGTTCGTTTGGGTTTGATCGACGAGGAGATCGGGCGTGAAATCATGGGCTCGTTGGAACGCAAGCTGGCCCATCTTCACGAACTGTATGATAGCAAATGCTAGAAAAGCGAGGAGATTCCTTCATCCCCTCGCTTTTTATTTTTCCGTCTTCATATAAATACCTTGTATTCGGCAGCGAATTGTTATAGATTTACTAATAAATATTTTAATACTACTAAAAAAGTGATGATAGAGACGAGTACGCGGGGTATCGGAACAAGGGTGGTACCGCGAGAACAACTCGTCCCTTTTGAGGGGACGGGATTTTTTCAGTGTATAAGAATTTATAAATTTGGACATCCCATACAGCCGCTAGAAAAGTGTTCGGGGCCCCGCCCGGCGAAGCGTTAGCTAATGCCGGGTGGGTTTTCTTAATTTACAGGTAGGAGAGGAGAGCAAAGCAACAACATGCAACAGAAAGAACAGTGGACAAGCAAACTGGGATTTATTCTGGCGGCTGCCGGTTCCGCGATCGGCTTGGGAGCCATCTGGAAATTTCCCTATGTAGTGGGAACAAGCGGAGGAGGGGCTTTTTTTCTTTTGTTTCTTCTTTTTACCGTCCTGATTGGAATGCCTCTGCTCATCGGGGAGTTTGTCATCGGACGCAGCACGCAGCGGGAAGCAGTGAGTGCCTATCAAACGATTGCCCCCGGTACGGGGTGGCACTGGGTTGGACGGCTGGGGATTGTCACTTGCTTCATCCTGCTCTCGTTTTACAGCGTGGTCGGCGGCTGGATCATGAACTATTTGCTCCGCAGTGTGACTGGCCAACTGAAAGGGCTTCCGTACGACAAGCTTTTCGGACAAGTCATTGCCGATCCCGTCGCGTCCCTCGTCGGGCAGCTTGCTTTTCTGGTGGTGACCATCGTGATTGTCGCTCGCGGCATTCAAAACGGGATTGAATCCGCCAACAAGTATATGATGCCGGCTCTCTTTATCCTGTTCATCATCCTGATGCTGCGCTCGTTGACGCTGGAGGGAGCGATGGCAGGGGTGTCGTTCTTCCTCAGCCCGGACTTTTCGGCATTGACTTCACAATCTGTGCTGTATGCGATGGGGCAGTCGTTTTTCTCCTTGAGTGTAGGGGTTTCCGTCATGGTAACGTACAGCTCCTATTTGTCAAAAAAGGAAAATTTGACTCGTTCCGCTTCTTTTATCGTAGGAATGAACCTGTTGGTTTCCCTGTTCGCAGGGCTCGCGATCTTTCCGGCGGTCTTTTCACTGGGCGTAGAGCCGACAGCGGGACCGGGTCTCTTGTTCATCGTCTTGCCGTCGGTGTTTGAACAGATTCCGTTCGGCGGTCTGTTTTTTGCCGTGTTCCTGGCGCTTTTTCTGTTTGCTACGCTGACCTCTGCATTCTCGATGCTGGAAATCATCGTGGCTTCCTTTGCAAAAGGAGAAGAGAAAAAACGGAAAACAACCTCCTGGCTGGTCGGTTTGCTGATTTTTCTATGCGGCGTGCCGTCCGCACTCTCATTTGGGGTGCTAAAGGAAGTGACTTTCTTTGGAAAAACGGTGTTTGATGCAGCTGACTTCCTGGTGAGCAATGTGCTGATGCCGCTCGGTGCCCTGCTTATCTCGTTTTTCGTTCCGCTCAAAATGAAGCGGGAAGTGCTGCTCGCCGAGCTTAAGGCGAATTCCCCTTTAGGCAAGCGCCTCTTTGCAGGATGGCTGCTGATGCTTCGTTACGTCGCTCCCATCGCGATCCTTGTCGTTTTCCTTCATTCTCTTGGTCTCTTCTAAAGCTGAGGGAACAATCAAAAAGACTGCCGATTGGATGTCGGCAGTCTTTTTTCAGATAGTCTCAGGCAAAAAAGAAGGCGGTGCCGAGAATGATGTAGACGGCGAGAAGCAGCACACCTTCGTACCAGTTTGTTGCTCCGTCCTTGGTGATGGAAATCGTAATGAATGTAGCCACGCCAATGGCCGCCAGCTCAAAGGGGGTAAAGACGATGTCCATCGGCTGTCCCAAAAACAAACTGGCCAACACCAGGGTAGGCGCTACAAACAGGGCGATCTGCAGGCTGGATCCGACAGCAATTTCTACGGCTGCTCCGATTCGCCCTTTCATCGCCAGAAGCAGGGCGGCGCTGTGCTCTGCCGCGTTCCCGATAATCGCGATCACGAACGCACCGACGAACAATTCCGACCATCCCAGCGAATGGGATACGACCTCCACACTGTGAACAAGCCATTCAGAGACAACCGCCACGAAGAAGGTAGAGAGGACAAGCATCAAAATGGAAACCCCTTTTGACCAGGCGGCCTCTCCGTGGTCGTCAGGCTCGATATCGGACAAAAACTCCTTGTGAGTAACCATGGAGAAAATCAGCCAGAGAATATATGCGACGATCAAAATCCCGGCAATCACGACACTTAATGTTCCAATCTCCACCGGAGGCAGCTCCTGCATGAAGACAGCCGGTATGAACAACGCGACGATGGCCAGTGTCATGAGAGACGCGTTATGACCCGCCAGTCTTCCGTTGAAAGTTTGCTCCTTGAACCGGAGCCCGCCCAATAAAACACTCAGTCCAAGCACCAGCAGCATGTTGCCGATGATCGCCCCGGTAATGGACGCTTTCACCATGTCAAACAGGCCTTCCTTGACCAGGAAAAATGCAATAATCAGTTCAGCCGCATTGCCGAAGGTTGCATTGAGAAAGCCTCCAATCCGGTCACCGGCGTAATGGGCGACACTTTCCGTGGACTTGCCAAGCCACGCTGCCAAAAAAATGATGGCAAGCGATGCGGATGCAAACTTAAGCATTTCGCTGCCGCTAAAGTAATGAGCATACGCTGCGAGGAGAAAGCTTCCGCCGACGAGCGTAAAAAACAGGCGCGAATTCATGGGTTCACCTCAACTCCAGATTTCAATATTTTTCCCTGCAGGCAACCATTAGTGTAACCAAAGTACGCGGGAAAGTCACGCAATAACTGCTGCTCGCGCTGCATCATACAAGGAATAGCCTGGCTGTACAGGCGGAAACTATAACGAAATACCATAAGGGAGGTGCCATGCATGACAAAACCGTATCTATGTCCCACCTGCAAATCAAATCGGATGAGGTTTACCGTGATTCAACAGACGCCTCACTACGTTCGTCTGGACCCGCAGACGGGAGAGGTAGTGGCAGAGCTTGCTTCCGATCAACTTGATGCGTTTCATCAACCGTATCGCGGCGACGCTTTTATGGTCCAATGCGGCGTATGCGGAACAATCGAAAGCGAGGAGCGCTTTGTCAAAATGGCGGAGCACATGCAGACACAAAAGGTTTGACTGTCCTCCCTGCAGCGAATACCGAAAAAGGCACGCGCAATTTTATGCGACGTGCCTTTTGTCTGGCGCTCTGCCCGGCCAGGCATTCAACGATCCGCTTGAATACCTAGCGACAGAAGATGTGCTTGCCGATTTTTTTGATTTGCGGTCGGCTCCAAATCCAGGCGGAAGTGGCCGTGGCCGGATTAAAGTAGTAGATGGCTCCCCCGGTTGGATCCCACCCCTTCAGGGCATCCTGAACCGCTTTTTTCGCCTTGGCGTTTGGCGTCAGCCAAATTTGGCCATCCGCGACGGCCGTAAAGGCACGCGGTTCAAAAATAACACCGGCAGGCGTTTTGGGAAAAGCGGGATGGCGCGTGCGATTCAAGATAACGGCGGCAACGGCGACCTGACCCACGTACGGTTCCCCTCGGGCTTCTCCGTAAACGGCGTTGGCCATCAAACGGATGTCGTTTTCCGAAATGCCCTGGACGTGGTAGGTCTTTTTCGCTGCTTTTTTTGCAGCTGTGCCAGTCGTAATACCCAAATCTGCCGCTGTAGGGCGCCAGTGTTTGCTTGCATTGTACAGCTTTAGTTTGGTCTTGGGCCCGAGCACACCGTCCACTTTCATACCGAATTCGTATTGAAAGTTACGCAGCGCCCAGTACGAACGCCATCCGAAAACCCCATCCACCTTGCCGGTGTAAAAACCGAGGAATTTCAACCGGCCCTGCATCTCACGGACGTCCTTCCCCTTCGCTCCTACCTTTACGATTTGTTTGCTGAACGCTTCCGTATGGAATGGAAACGTCACCGTCACGGATGTGGCAAGCAGAATGACGGCGGCCAGCACAAGCAACAGTTTGGTTGTTCGCTTCATTCCAAACTCCTCCTTCATGATCTTGTTTACTAGGTTCTCCAACTTCATCCGATTCTGTGCCGCATTGGGAATAGTAAAATGCTGGGAATCGTGCCACACTAAGTGGCATCTGAAGAGGACCATTCAAAAAGGAGAGAGATTGATTATGCAGGTAGCGCAATACCTTACCGAACAGCTCGCCCTGTGGGAGGTGAGACGAATATACGGAGTGGCGGGCGATGCGATATTGCCGTGGTTGGATGCTTTGGGAAAACAGCATCAAATCAAGTTCGTTCGCTGCCGGCACGAATCTGCTGCGGCCATGATGGCTTCAGCGGAAGCCAAGTTGACAGGCAAGCCGGCAGTGTGCACGGCGACAAGCGGACCGGGTACCGTTAATTTGTTGAATGGATTGGCTGATGCCCATATGGACCGTGTTCCCGTTATCGCGATTACCGGTCAGGTGGAGACTTATCAGCTCGGTGGCGGGTACAAGCAGTACGTCCAGCAGGAGGGACTGTTGGGGCCGATCTCTCATTTTTCTACGACGGTTGCCAGTCCGGAAGCAATCGGCGAAGTCCTCCACAAAGCTTTCGTTACCTCTATGCTAAACAAGGGCGTCAGCCATCTCGCCATCTGCAAGGACGTTTTTTCCAGAACGACGGGAGCCCCTTTGCTGCCGTCGCTGCCTCGCATATCGCCATCCGTTCAGGCGGATCCCATGGAAGTGGAACAGGCAGCCGATATTCTGCTGAAAGCCCAAAAACCCCTCCTGCTTCTGGGAGTGGGAGCCAGACAGGCCAAGGGCGCCTGCCGCACACTGGCCGAGAAGCTGGGAGCCGGCATTTTGATTACGCTGGGAGGAAAAGGGGTCATACCCGAATCACATCCTCTTGTCCTGGGCGGGCTTGGCGAAGGTGGCAGCAAAGCGGGGCTTCAAGCATTGGCGGAGGCCGACCTGTTCATTATCCTCGGGGCAACCTGGTATCCCCGCGCCTATCTGCCGAAGGGATTGTCCGTCGTACAGGTGGATTGCAATCCAGAGGCATTTCACGCTGAACCGTTTCTGATCTCCGTCACCGCTGACGTAAACGAAGTCCTGTCCATCTGGCAGCGTCGATTGGAAGGGCGCCGACCCAACCGGGATTGGGTATCGAGAATGGAACAGCTGCACCTGCATGTTTGGGAGGAGACACGGCAGCTATACCAACAGGATGGGGATGGTCCGCTCAAACCGGAAACCGTGATCAACGCGTTGCACAAGGCAATCCGTGATGACGCGATCGTCGCATTGGACACCGGCGAACACACGCTGTGGTTTAACCGCGCTTTTCGCTCAACCGATCAAACGCCCCTGTTCTCCGGAAAATGGCGTACGATGGGGTACGCACTGCCTGCAGCCATTGCAGCAAAATTACTTGATCCCACCAGACAGGTGGCAGCCATCGTGGGAGACGGCGGACTGCAGATGAATCTGGCGGAACTGATGACCGTGGTCGAGCAGGAGCTTGCTTTTCCCATTATCGTTTTAAACAATGGAACGCTGGGATTGGAGGAGTGGAAAATGACCCAAAACGGTATGACTCCATATGGCACGCGAATGCAAAATCCTGACTTCGCCCGGCTGGCTGAGGCGTTCGGGATCGCTGCCCGCACTGTTCGGCACACAGGGGAACTGGAAGAAGCGATGGAGGAGGCATTCGCAGCTCATCACCCCATGCTCGTGGATGTTCACTGCACCTTGCCGACACTGACGGAGCTGAAACGAGAAATCCCCTTCCAAGCCCAAGCTTAGGACGATTATAATGATAGAAAAGTACGAAAAATCGACGCGAGTAACGTCGGGTGATTTTGCAGCGAGGAGGGCGGCAGCATGGATGACAGGCGCGGTGAAATTCGAGTGGCCGATCAGGTGGTTGCGGTCATCGCCAGTATCGTCACCGAGGAAGTGCAGGGAATATCAATCAAAGGAGGGTTGTATCAGGATCTGGCCAAAAAGATCGGCGGCGGAGCAAGAGGGATATCCGTTGCCATTTCTGAAGGACAGATTGTGATTGACATGCGGGTTACCGTCACTTACGGAATGCACATTCATCAGGTATGCACGGAACTCCAGGAAAAGGTGAAGGAAACGGTGGAAATGCTGACGGGGTTGAAAGTGGAAGCGGTAAACGTCCGTGTTGAGGGAATCGACATCAAAAACAGTGAACGACCTGCCCAATAAGCAGGTCGTTTGGACATCCAATCCGGCCACTAGATAAGTGTTCGGGGCCCCGCCCGGCGAAGCGTTAGCTCATGCCGGGTGGGTAATTTTACGCCCGGCCAAAGCTAGGCTGAGTAGGATCTGGCTTGCATTTGTTCGTGGATTTTCTGTTTGCTCACTTCCCGGGAGACGCTCAGCAAGATGCCGGTTGATACGAGACAGACCAACAAAGACGAGCCGCCGTAGCTGATAAACGGGAGCGGCACTCCCGTCATTGGAATCGTGCCCGTTACCCCTCCGATGTTGATAATCGCCTGCAAACCGATCATGCTGACGACGCCGATTCCCACCAGGCTGGCGAAGGTGTCCTTGCACCGCAAACAGATCGTAAGTCCGCGCAGCAAGAACAACAGATAGACGAGTAAAAAGATCGTCGTCCCAATGAAACCCAATTCTTCCGCTATGATGGCGAAGATAAAGTCCGTGTGGGCTTCCGGCAGATACAGATACTTCTGAATGCTCTTGCCGTATCCGGTCCCCGATAAACCGCCATGGGCAATGGCGATCAGAGACTGAACCATATTGTATCCTTTTCCAAGGGGGTCGCTCCACGGATCCATAAACGAGGTAAGCCGGTTCCATGCATGCTGCTTCAACGTAATGTAGCTCAACAAAGACAGGGACGAAATGGGAACGACCAGTAAAAACAGATGACTGAATCTGGCTCCTCCACAGATCATCACGATTCCGGCCGTTCCAAGCAGGATGGCGGCTGAACCCAGGTCAGGCTGCAAGAAAATGAGCAAAAAGAAGATAGCCGTGATGACCAAAGGAGGAATCAACCCCGTTTTCATTTTGCGAAAGCCCTCGCCTTTTTTCGCGATGATCGCGGCCAGGTAAAGGATGAGTCCCAGCTTGGCAAATTCTGCGGGCTGAATACTGGCTGATCCGATCTTGAACCAGGAGCGGGCCCCGTTCGCTTCGTAACCGATTCCCGGAACGAGGACCAGCAGCAGGGAAAAAAAGCTGAGCAACACGATCACCAGAAAATTCCGTTTATAAAAGGAAAAGGGAATGTTCATTGCAAACAGCATTCCGATCACGCCGATAAACAACCAGGTCGCCTGCTTTTTGACAAAGTAAAGCTCGTCCCCGTTGCAGTAATCGCAACCGTTGGAAGCAAAGCTGGTAAGGGCAAAAATGGAGCTGGCGCTTAACACCATCGTAATCCCGAAGCCGACGAGGAGTGCGGTTAACAGCAAAAGCAGAAAGTCGGGAACGCCCCGCGTCTTCATTGGACAAGACCCCCTTGGACGTGAAACAGAGAGGGTGGAATCCTCTCTGTCGGCAACACGTTATAAAAAAAGCGTATATCGAAGCCCATTCGAAGCAGATCGTTCTCGTCTGTATTAATGGGCAGACAGCTTTTCGTTGAGTATTTGCAGCTTGCGCTTGGCGGCTTGTACGACAGAATCCGGAATCGGGAAGTCGTAGTCAAGTCCGTGGGGGAACAGATGCTTACCCATGTAAGGCTCTTCCAGTTTTAACAGCGTGTGCGGGTCTTCCAATTTGCCTTCAATGACGTTGGCTTGAATCCGCAGGTAAAAGACATTGCCTTTGTCTTCGATCTTATAATCGTATGTAGCATGGTTGTAATCCCAAGCCCAACGGATAAAGCCCAGCTCGTCCATGTAGTGATCCAGATCGGCCAACAGAACTTCTTTGTTACCGATGCCCGTTTCCTTGATTACCATTGCAGTTCCTCCTACAGTCACTCTTTTTTTAGCAGGTAAGGTGGCAGCCATGCCGGCAGCCACAGGTTTTCACTTCCTAATCATAGTCTGTTTTTCCGTGAAGTGCAATGCATAAGTCGTGTCTCAGGAAAGATGTCCTATGGCTGGTAGTCATGGTATAATCTGGTAGTGCAATAGATTTGGCTCCTCAGGGGGGGTTTTTCACCGCATACGCTTTCCTGATGGAAAGGGGGTGAAGCCATGACAGTGTACGAAGCACTGAGCCTGATGATCGCCTTCGGGACTTTAGTCGTCGTACTGTCATCGGACAAAAAGAAGTAGACCTCCCTTGAGCCAAAAGTACCAGGAGGTCTTCATGGTGAGACCTAGAGCCGTTTCCCCCTTGGGGAAGGTCTATTGTATCAGATCGACCGCCGGGTGTTGCCACCACCCAGCGGTCTTTTTTTACATATTTCTAAGTATACCTTCAAAATGTCTTGCCCATAACCGCAGAAAGTTTTTTTCTCCGACTGCGATGAGGGATTTTTACAACACCATGTTTCCATCTTATCACAAATCGCTGTAGGTTATCTAGCGTAATTTTCCATCAGACAAGCTGATTGCGCATGAAACGAGGGATCACCGGAAACACTATTGAACGTTACCAGCAAAGGAGGAGAAGTTCATGGCAATAGCGGAAAACCGCACACTTCGTGAGATAATGACAAAAGATGTGGCGACTGTCACCCTCAAGGATAACGTGTATGAAGTGGCAGTCAAAATGCGTGACTGGAATGTAGGTGTCATTCCTGTGGTAGATGAAAAGAACGACGTGATTGGCGTGATTACGGACCGGGATATCGTCATTCGCGGCTTGGCGGAGAAACGCGAAGGCTCAGCCGCAGTGGAAGAAGTGATGACACGAGACATCATACTCGGCCACCCAGGCATGACCGTGGACGAGGCGGCAAAAATCATGGCCAAGCATCAGATCCGGCGTTTGCCAGTGGTTGAGAACGGCAAACTTGTGGGCATTGTGGCGATCGGTGACATGGCTGTCCGTCAGGCGCATCACGATGAAGCGAGCGAGGCTCTCTACGAAATCTCCGAGCCGGCGCAGCGTCACTAAACCTACAACTTGCAGCGGAATACATCAATGGAAGCGGCCTGTTTGCAGGTCGCTTGTTTGGTTTTCTCATCGGGGCTTTACATTGCCGTTACGTTAAGGTTTACAATGGAACATGTAGCGAAACGGAAGGGGGAGCCCTGATGCATATCCAGGAGATGGCGAAACGGCTTCAGATTACGCCTCGAGCTATCCGCTTTTATGAAGAAAAGGGACTGATTGCGCCCCAAAAGGCTGCAGTCTCCGGTTACCGGCAGTTTACAGAGGGAGATGTATGGCGTCTGCAGACAGTGATCACCCTTCGGGAAGTCGGCATGCCGCTGGGTGAGATCAAACAGCTGTTGCACCAATTGGACGAAGAAAAGGGCAGCCTGAAGGACTATCTGGAACTGCAGCGCTCTTACATGTACGATCGCTGGGTAGAAATGAGCAATGTCATTCAGACGACGGAAGCGATGATCGAACGGGTGACACAGGACAGCTCTCTTGATCCGGCATCCCTGTTCGAACTCGCGGAGGCGAACAAACGGTTGAGGCAAGCGCGGAAAAACTGGGTGGATCGCTGGAACTTCAACCAGATCGCTCCCGTGTACGACGAATTGGTGCTGCGGGAGCGGGAGGGATTTCACCCGCACGAAGGCTATGACCAGGTTTTGGCCGAGGTAGTTGCAGCGATTGATCCACAGCCTTCAGAGACTGGACTTGACGCGGGAACAGGCACCGGCAATCTGGCCAGGTGTTTTACCGAGAAGGGGGTCGCCATGTGTGCCTTTGACCAATCCCCGGAAATGCTGAAGCGCTGCCAACAAAAAAATCCGCAGGTAGAGACAAAGCTGGGTACTTTTTTTGCCTTTCCCTATCTGGAAAACCGCTTTGACTTCGTCGTCTCCAGCTACGCCCTGCATCATTTGACAGACGATCAGAAGTGCCTGGCCCTGGGAGAGTGCAAACGGGTGTTGAAGCCAACTGGCAAACTGGCTGTCGCCGATTTCATGTTTTGTGATGAACGGCACCGCCAGGCTCATTACGACGAGCTTCGCCGAAGCGGAAACACAGAGGCAATCTGCCACATTGAAGATGAATTCTACGCCGACCGCTCCCGCTTGATTGCCGAATTGCAACGCCTTGGTTTTCAAACGGAAACCAGACAACTCAATACCTACGTCCATCTCATCCTGGCCCGGTTGGGATAGGTCCAATCCGTTCCACTTTTGGGCTCGTTTCAGTCTGACATTCACCCAGTCACCTGCATAGGCTGTAGCGAGAAGGAAAGGAGGACCCACGATGGCTTTGTTTGACTTTTTTGACCGGGAAAACGATGATCTTCTGTGGATTATCATAGTTGTGGTGGTATTGCTGTTCTTGTTTAACGATCGCGATTAACGAATGGAGACGCATAAAACGACCTGCTGCGAGGTCGTTTTCTTGCTTGCACGGCTGGACAGGCATCGGATAGAGTGATACTAGCCAAGCCTACGACGGAAAGGATGAAAGGAACGTGAGAAATGCTGCCTGGCTGAGCGTGCTGACGATTCTCTTCCTGTGTATCTCAGGATGCGGCACGCCGGATCAACCAACTCCCAACGGGGAGATGAAGGCTACGGTTACACGGGTGGTGGATGGGGATACATTCGAGATATCCGCCGGAGAAAAAGTGCGGATGATCGGTGTGGATACACCGGAGACGGTAAAGCCGAATCACCCGGTGGAGCCGTATGGAAAGGAAGCAAGCAGCTATACGAAACAGCTGCTTTCGGGAAAGCAGGTGCTTCTGCGTTTTGATGCGGAACCGCGGGACAGGTACGGACGCCTGTTGGCCTATGTGTACCTGCCGGACGGCACCTTTGTGAACGAAAAACTGGTTCGGGAAGGCTATGCACGCATTCTCACCATCCCGCCGAACGTTACCTATGCCGATTTGTTCTTGCAGGCGGAGCGGGAGGCGCGGGAACAAAACCGCGGATTGTGGGCGCTTGAGGATCACCGGGGTGATCAGCCAGGTAACTCGCCGCCACCCGGCAAGCCCATCAAAGGGAACATCAACTCGAAAGGAGAGAAAATTTACCACGTACCGGGCAGCCGGGACTACGAACGAACCAAAGCGGAGGTCTGGTTTGCCACCGAGGAGGAGGCAAAAGCGGCAGGATTCCGCCCGCCAAAGCAGTAAAATACTTCGAATGAGGGTGGATGCAAAAGGGTACACTAGCTGATGGAACCTGAACAAAAGGAGTGACCCTATGCATATCAAAAGGCTCCTGCGTCGTTTTTTGCTCCTGGTTGGCATTGTCGCCTGTGTGGAGCTTGGCCTCTACGCTGCCAATGCGGTAACAACGGATGGCCCATTGGAGAACCGCCATCACGCCCCTACGCTCAAGGTCTCTCATTCGTTGAAGGAGAATGATCTGTATCTCAACATGAACGTAACGGGCTTTTCATTCTCTCTGGAGAACATGGGAAAAGACAACCGTCATGGTGAAGGTCATATCCATCTCTACCTGGACGGTAAGAAAGTGGCGAAAGTTTTCGAAACGAAGTTCGTGCTGAGAGACATCACAGCGGGGCATCATGAGGTGGTTGTCGAGCTTGCTCACAATAATCATCAATCATACGGCGTAAAACAACGTTTTCACATCGATGTGAAATAAGAAAAGCAGAGGCGCCAACCCTCTGCTTTCCTTATGCCGTCATCTCTCTATGGTTACGTGCACAGATGCATTTGCCTGTGGCAGGGAAACCACCAGTGTCGGATACGAGATCACTTGCGTGGTAAGCGTGCCTGGCGACGGCTTGTGTTCCCGGACGTATACCTCGAAGCTGTTCGGCGCCTTTTGTTTTACCTGGTCGACGGTAAGGCGATAGCCTCCTGTGGGACGTTGGCCGACACCGATGACCACATACGTTTTTCCGCCGGCGTGGACGACTGTCTGCCCGCCGTTTTTGCGCAGCTTTTTCAGGGCGTCCTGAACGGCTGGCGGATAGGAAGACGATGCACTTTCCACTGCGGCCTGGCTTTCATTTGCCGCAGGAAATGAGGTAGGATTGTCTATAGAAAGAAATGGTCCCGTCAGGATAAGGGAAATCGCCGTCAAGATACCGAAACCTATTTTCAACAAGGACGATCCCTCCGTTTCTAATATCGTTGGATAAACATCAATACCAGTCAGATGAAGAGGTGAGCCGCCATGCGCGTGGAGTACAGCTTGCCGCTGCTTTCCGAAGCGACCATACAAGCCATCCTGCGTGAGCAGAATCAGCGCCTGTCGGTAGCATGTGAACTTGACCTGCCCAACCGGTTAACCGATGAGTCATTTCTCGCCTCCCTGTGGGACAGCGTGAGTGAAATGGAGCGTACGGTCATTCGGCTCTTTGTACAAGCTTCCTCACGCGGCTTTTTCAGCAGGAAGCAGTGGGAGCGTATCTCCCGCCACGAACACCGACACCTGTCCGCCAGCTTGACCAAACTTCGCCGGCTGGGGGTTGTCCTGACCGTCCGCAAGCTGTGGAGCGAAATCGGGTACGTCATGCCGGCAGAGGTCCGCGAACGGTTTACGCAGATGCTGCTTTCCCGCCCGCAAGAGAGACAGGCTGTCCGTGAAACGCTCCCTTATTATATCGCATCGGGGCGCGGTATACATATGGATGTTTTTGCCCTTTTCCTGTTTGTTCGCGATAACGAGGTGCTGTTGACGCAAAGGAGGACGGTTCATCGCCGTTTTTTGCAAAAAATGGCGCCGCTTGTCTCGTTGGGAGTAGAACACGTCCAAAGTCTGCTCGTGTATCGCTCATCGGACACGGTGAGAGAGGATGACCCGTCGGCACTAAACGTCGTGTTGGATCTGGCAATGCGGCTGCAGGTCGTATTCTCCGAAGAGAAACGGCTGCGAATCAATCTTCCCCAGGTACAGGAGTGGCTGCGCCTTAGCCCTTCTGCGCGATGGGAATCCATGTACCGTCTGGTGTGTGATCATTATCTCCCGCATGAGCCGTGGTGCGAGGCATTTGCATCGATGATGAATACCCAGCCACCCGACCAATGGAGCTCGGTCGATCAACTGCTGCAGGAACTCCCTAGGGCTGGATTTGAATGTCCCTCGGATGCAAAAGAACGTCTGAGGGGCGAATGGCTCCACCTGTTGCTCGGGTTTGGCTGGATTGAGCTTGGCGAAGGCAGCAATGAACAGCTCTACTGGCGATGGCGTGGACTAGCGCGAGCGGATTGGGAAGAAGGCTGGTTCGTGGACCCCGCCGGCGTCGTAACCATCCCGCCGCTGGTGCCGCTTCGAGCGATCTGGGACTTGAGCCGATTCGGTTCCCTTACCTTTCACGGGGATTCCGTCATCTGCGAGCTGCAGGCGAGACCGGTTCAATCGTTTCTTGCACGCGGGGCTTCCGAGGAGCAGGCGTTGGACACGCTGCAGCTGCACTGCGTTCATCCTTTGCCCGATTCGGTAAAAGAGCTCGTCCATCGCTTTGGAAAAACCGCACGTCAGATCCGAATGGAGCCAATGGTCCGCGTAAGCGCGGCCCATCCACAATTGCTCGAGGAATTGAGGCAGATTCCGTCGTTTGCCGACTATATGAACGAGGTCATTACGTCAACCGACTTTCTCATTCCGTTGTCAAAGCAAAGAGAGCTCTCCGATCTGTTTCGTCGGCATGGCTATGAGCCGCTAAACGGAATGGATACGGAAGCAATAGGCGAGGAACAGAGCCCTCATTTGCCAAGAGGGCTCGGTGCAGACGGTTTGTTTTCAATCGCCCGCCCATGGGATGGCTATGCCGTCGAGAATACGTTTCCGGATCCGCTGGAAGGAATGCCCCAGCTGGGTGCGCTTCCGAAGATATGGACACAGCATCTGCAAGCCTACCACCCGCAAACCCTGCGGGATTTATTAAAACGGGCGAAGGAGCTGCAGGTGGAGGTGCAGGTACAGCTCGCCGGCGGTGATGTATGGCAGGCCGTGCCCCAAAAAGTGGAAGTGGAAATGGGGTACTGGTATGTCACGATGGAAGCGCAACGCATAAAAAAGCGGTATCGGCTGGATGAAATCGGCCGGGCCCGCATCGTCGTCCCAGACTATCTCGCATGAATGTGCAACATTTTTATTGATTTCGTGTTACAATAGGAAATGTGGGCGTGGAATAAACGCCACTAAGAAGCCCCCTGCGGGGACCTGGGTGTGGCTTCGCAAGGATGAAGTATCAATGTGGTATCGCCACTAAGAAGCCCCCTGCGGGGACCTGGGTGTGGCTTCGCAAGGATGAAGTATCAATGTGGTATCGCCACTAAGAAGCCCCCTGCGGGGACCTGGGTGTGGCTTCGCAAGGATGAAGTATCAATGTGGTATCGCCACTAAGAAGGGGGGTCTCGCCATGATGGAGACACTGGAAACGGTAGACATGGCAGAGTTGATTCTTGAGTCCCATGAATTGTCCATGATGATAAACCATTCGCGCGAGGTCTCGGAGTATTTGACCGCCAAGCGGCGAATGGAACAGGATGAGGAGGCACAGCGCCTGCTGACCCTGTTCGAACAGAAGAAAGCTCAGTATGAAGATGTGCAGCGTTTCGGGAAGTACCATCCCGATTACGACCATATATCCAAAGAAGTGCGCCAGCTGAAGCGCGCGATCGAAATGTTGGATTCGGTTCAGCAGTTCAAACGGGCCGAGGGCAATCTCGACATGCTGTTGTACCAGGTAGGGCGGACGATCGCTGATGCCGTGTCCGATTCCATCAAAGTCCCGAGCAACAACCCGTTTCTCGAGGCAAAAAGCAGCGGTTGCGGTACAGGCGGAAGCTGCGGCTGCAGCACCAAAAAAACATCCTAGGATTCTCTGCTGTCTTTTGACGTGTTTTCGCGAAGCAAATAACAGTCAACGCACAGATTTCCGCAGCAAAACTGCTTTTCATTCGGTACGAGAAAGCGGAAACGGAAGACGTGCTGCTCTTCAAGAGAGCGCACGAAAATGGTTTCCACCTTCAGTTTTGTGCCAGCTGCAACGGCTTCCCCTGCTTCCAGCAGCATTTTTCTCAAGAGTCCGGCTGGGAGCGGGGTTTTTACATAATAAAAGCGCTGACCCGCGTATTCGCGCCAGTTCGCATCGATAATGCCGGGCAGATTCAGCGAGCTGTTGTGAAAACGTTGATAGAATGATTCGAGCACAAGCGAAAACCTCCACCTTTTTGGTCCATTTCCAAATGATAATACCACGTTCGGGAAGGAGACAGACCTAACACATGAGAGAGAAACGTTTGGGGGTCGCCGTCTGGGTAAAAAACACCCGCGCCGCCAAAAATTTACGTAAATTTGGCACCATTCACTACATCTCAAAACGATTGAACTACGTATCCATGTACGTGGATGCCAACGAAATAGACGAGGCCATCAGAATCATGGAAAAGCTTCATTTTGTGACCAGGGTGGAACGCTCCCATCGCCATGAGATCCCGGTCGTCTATAACAACGCGAAACCTGACAAAGCCAAAGAATACGATTACAAACAGGAGAAGCATCAGGTCTTGTCTCTGGCCGAAGCCCTTCTGGATGAAGAAGCGCCCAAATCGGAGGGGGCGGAGACTGCGCGATAAGCTGCCAAAATTCGGCAGCTTTTTTTGTTTTGATTGTCACCGCGGCATGATATGCTAGAAATATGGAAATCAAAGGGATTGGCATTTGCTTTATTGTATGCGCTTACATTTCAAGGTTGAAAGGAAGTGGGGAGTGTCGTGATAAAACTGGATATCAACTGTGACCTGGGGGAAGGATTTGGCCGCGCCCGGTTGAGCGAGGATTTAGGGATTCTCAAGTGGATTACCTCTGTGAATGTCGCCTGCGGACAGCACGCCGGGGATCCTCATATCATCTGCAGAACGGTTGAAGCAGCGATAAAACACGGTGTAAACATAGGAGCTCATCCCGGTTATCCCGATCTGCAGGGATTCGGCAGGCGCTCCATGAACCTTTCAGCCGGAGAGGTATACGAACTCACGCTGTACCAAATAGCGGCTCTGGACGGCGTCACGAGAGCACTTGGCGGTAAACTTCACCATGTAAAACTGCACGGGGCCCTTTATAATGAAGCAGCAGAACAGCCGGAACTGGCCGAAGCAGTTGTGCGTGCCGTGACCGACATAAATGAAGAGCTGATTCTGTATGCGCTGTCAGGCAGTGCCTTGGTGGAAGCGGGATTGGAGCACGGCCTACAGGTGGCCGAAGAGGTATTTGCTGATCGCGCCTATCTCCCCAACGGCCGACTGGCGCCGCGAGAACTGGAAGGCAGCGTGCTCATCAGCAAGGACGAACAAATGGAGCAAGCGAGCCGACTCGTTTTGGAACAATCCGTCCAGACAGTGGATGGCAGCGTCATTGAACTTGCCGCCGATACCCTTTGCATCCACAGCGAAAGTCCGGATGTGATACAGCTTCTCGTCGAGCTGCACCGATGGGCAAAACAGCATGGGGTAAAGATCGAGCGATTCGCGTAACATACAGGGAAAAGGTGACCCTCCCAAAAGTGGAGGGGGTCACCTTTTTTCGGCATATAGGGGCCCCGCCCGGCGCAGCGTTAGCTTAATTGGATCGTTGGGCGAGCCAGTCTCCGAGAGTGGGGAACAACTTTTTCAGCGCCACGCCTGAGTTCACGATGGATACGTGTCCGGTTGGCAGCTCCAGCAATGTCTTGTCTGTGCTGGAAACCACTTGGTTCAAGGCGACGCTCTGGCAGGGGAGAGCGATATGGTCGCGCTCCGCCACCACCGTTAAGAGGTTGGCTTTTATGTTGGAAAGGTCGACACGTCTGCCTCGCAGTACCAATTCGCCTTTGATCAGCTTGTTTTGCTGGTAGAAGTCACGAATCCACTGGCGAAACGCTTCACCGGGGAACGGCGTTCCGTCTGCCACCCACTTGTTTAACAACCGCCAGTTTTTGACGAACGTTTCATCAGCGGCACGATCCACGAGGTTCACCCATGGCCCCACGAAATTGGTGAGAGGCTTCAGCAGCTTGTTGCCAAAATCCAAAATTTCGGGAGGAATCACGCCAAATGTCTCCACCATTTTGTCCAGGTTGTAGTAACGTTCATCCAACCACACGGTGTAGGCGCCTGCATCAGAAAAATCAAAGGGGCTTGCTACGAACACCGTATTGCGAACTGGCGTGGCCGGGTGCAGAGCGGCGTACATCGAAGTAATGGTTCCGCCCATGCAGTAACCTAAGAGGGAAATCTCCTTGGCTCCGGACGTTCGCATCACCTTGTCGACCGCGCGGGGAATGTAGTCGAACACCAGATGGTCAAATGCCAGCGTGCGGTCTTCCAACTGGAAGACTCCCCAGTCAAGCAGGTACACGTCAAACCCCTGGTTGACCAGATACTCCACCATGCTCATGCCTGGCGTAAGATCCATAATGTAGGGTTTGTTAATGAGAGCGTAAATCAGCAGCAGCGGAGTCTTGTGCCGTTCTTCCGCGGATTTGACGGGGATGTATCGGTAAAGCTTTGTCTTGTTTTTGGTCCAGATGCACTCTTTTGGTGTCAGGCCGACTTCCGGTTCAGGGCGGGACAAGATGTCCTGTACCCGTTGAAACCGATCCAGGCTGGAATGGTAAATCCCGTTTCCCCATGCATTTGCTCCGGTCATGATTGGATGCCCCCCTACATGTACAGGCCGCCGTTGACGTTCAGGCTCTGTCCGGTGATGTATCCGCCGTCCTTGACGAGGAACGAGACTGCTTTGGCGATTTCCTCGGGCTGACCGAAACGGCGCTGCGGGATGCGGGATTTGATTTGTTCACGAACCTCCTCCGGTACATACGCAAGCATGTCGGTCTCAATGAAGCCGGGGCAGATGCTGTTCACGGTAACTGCGGTTTTTGCCAGTTCCAGCGCAAGCGATTTGGTAAAACCAATCATGCCCGCCTTTGCAGCAGAGTAGTTGGTTTGGCCGAATCCGCCGGCCTGGCCGATGATGGAGCTAATGTTGACAATTCGTCCCTGGGGAGATTCCTGCAGATAGGGGAGAGCGGAGTGGGTTACGTAAAAGACGCTGTTTAAGTTTACTTCAATGACTTTGTTCCAATCCTCAACGGACAGCTTTTTGAATGTTCTGTCGCGGGTAATGCCTGCGTTATTGACCAGAATGTCGAGCCGGTTGAATGATTTCTTCGCCGTATGTACCAGGCGTTTTGCATCGCTTTCCAGAGAGACGTCAGCCTGCACCGCCAAAGCCTTTACACCAAATTCTTCCTGCACTTCCTGAACCAATGTTTCTGCGGCATCCGCATTGCATTGGTAGTTGATGACAAGATGGACCCCTTGCTGTGCCAGTTCGCGGACGATAGAAGCTCCAATCCCGCGGGATCCTCCTGTTACAATACCGACAAATCCTTGCAAATGGCTCATGTTTATTCCCTCCGCACAAGGTAATGAGTGTTTTTCCAATCCCTTACTGTTGTTCCGGTTTCACGAGCGTTCGCAGCAAGTCAGTCAGTTGGTCAAGTTTGGCGTCCAGTTCATCCACTTTCGTTTCCACGTTGATTATCAACTCGGCCAGATTGGCCAGGTCCTGTTTACTTGGCAAATGGGCATGCTCCAGATAACGCTCCGTATTTTTGCGGACAGCGTCCTGGTACTCCAGCATCTGCTTTTGCATTAAGCCCAACCACGCGGAGAATGATTCGGTTTTGATCGTCTCTCCGAGGGTTTTGCTCCATTGCTCTTCCGTTTGGTCGTAGAGCTTTTTCCATAGGGTAAAGGGATCTTGAAACTGGCTGCTCATGCACGGCCTCCTTGCAGGCAATATTTGGTTGGAACACCCACATTATATCGAAGGCACTCATGCTTTGTATCGCAATCCCTTATTGTTCGATAATTGAAAGCGGTTCAAGTTTTTGCTAAAAAATGACACGTTCTTTGGGGAATTCGGGATTTTCTACCCAGTCATTGGGAGTTTTGCTACAATGGGAGCAAAACGATGTCTTTTCGCAATGGGAGTTTGAAAGAAACCTATGAATGTCGCACAAAAAACAAGCATTCTCATTTGCCTGACGATATTTGTCGTATTTGCTTCCGTCGGAGTCGTCGTAAAATGGCCTGTGCTGGAAGCGTGGCTGAACACGAGAAAACCACAGTCGGCAACTCCGTCCGGAGCCGACCCGTTTGCCTACGATCCGCCGATACCCTCACTTGTTCAGGATTTGCGCCCGAAGTACACGATACGGGCTGAATTGAATCCCACGGAGGCGAAGATCTCGGGCAGCATGGCGGTGGAATTTGACAACCCCAAAACGACCGAACTTCGCTTCTATCTGTACGATTATCCGTGGAGTCCGATGACGGTCAAATCCATTCGCCAGGGAAAGAAACCCTTGGCCTTTGATCGACGGCAATCCGTGGTTCGGCTGAAAAACACCTTTGCCAACCAATCCCGCATCGCGCTCACGGTGGAGTTTGAATCGGCTGTTCCCCGGCGGGGCACGCGTTTTGGGGTCAAGGATGACATCTGGACGCTGACTACGTGGTACCCGATGCTGGGTTCGCTCAATCGGCAAGGGCTGTGGTACGAACCGCCGCAGCGCGTTGATTTTGGCGATCCGTTCGTCTACCACTACGCTGACTACGACGTTTCCTTTGTGTCTCCGCGGGGGTATCAGTGGGTCAGCTCGTGGGGCAGGGGGGAAGCGAAGGACATGGATAACGGACGCAAGGAGGTCCGTTATCAGGCCAAGCAAATTCTTAATTTCGCACTGGTGGGAAGTCCGCTGTATCATGTGGAAACCATTCAGTTTGACCCTAATCTGACGGTGGATATCGCTTCGGTAGACAAGGCGAATATACAGCGGATCAAGGCAATTGCCGAGAAAGTTTTCCCGGCGTACCTACAGCTGTACGGTCCGCTGCCATATCCCCGCGTGGCCATCGCGGAGACTGGGACCGGCACCACGTATGCCATGGAATACGCCAACATGGCCATGTTCAAGCGGGATCTGCAGGGAACTACGCTGGTGGATCACTGGCTGCCGCATGAAGTGGCCCACATGTGGTGGTACAACAGCGTCGCGACGCTGGAGTCCACTTGCGGTTGGATTGACGAGGGTCTGGTGGAGATGAGTGTTGTCCACTATAAACAGAAGCGTTACGGCGATGCTGCGGCAAACAGCGTGCTTCAGGAGTTCGGCTACGATATGGAGCGGCTGAAAAAGCGGTACCCGTACGGGAAATTAGGGAAAAGCCTGCATCAGTTCACAACGTACGACGAGTTTAAATGGACCTGGTATTCCAAGGGAGCGCTCTTGTACAACCATTTGCGCAAACAAATCGGGGACGAGGCGTACAGCCGCTTTTTAAAGCGCGTGCAGCTGAGCTACCATGGCAGCGTCATCGGGCCGGAACATCTTGACCAGGCGCTGGGACAAGCCCTCCATGGAGAAGCCCGTTACTTTTTGCCGAACGCCCTGAACATCAACGACAGCGGTTTTGTTCCCTTGTACTGGGAGCCCTATGTGACGACGGTGATAAACGGCATAAGCTATTACCCGGACGTGCCCGCGCGTTTGAGAAAGGGAACGGTATACATTCCGCTGCGTTCGTTGATGGAGCGGTTGGGATATCGTGTCAGCTGGTCAAAAGAGAAACAGGCCATTCACATCACAGGGAGCGGAAAAGAGATTTTTCTGAGAGAGAACGACCGTTACGTCACGGTGAATCGTCAGCGCTATGAGCTGGACCAACCGCTTGTGGAAGTGGGAGAGCGCACCATGGTTCCCCTCGGCTTTTTCCAGCAGGTGCTGGGGTATGACGTATCGTTTGAGCCAGCGACGAAGACGGTGAAAATGTTCGTTCCGCAAACAGGACAAGGATAGAAGGGGAGAAAAATGGGTAACGTCATACTGATCGGTTTTATGGGAACAGGCAAAACAACGGTGGGAAAAGCATTGGCTAAAGCGCTGCAACTGCCTCACCGCGACCTGGATGAGGAGATCGTTGCGCGCGAAGGGTGTTCGATTGCGGAGATTTTTCAATCAAAAGGCGAGCCTTACTTTCGGGATGTGGAAGCAGAACTGTTGGACAAACTGCTGCGGGAACAGGCCCAGGTTCTGACGACGGGAGGAGGAGCCGTGCTTCGGCAGAAGAACGTCGCGACGATGCTGGAAAGAGGAATTGTCATTGCGCTGACGGCGAGCGAAGCGGAGTTGATTCGTCGGCTGGAGTGCGACAGCCAGCGCCCTTTGCTCGCCGGTGGTGCAGCAGAGCGGATCAAGGCATTGTTGGAGCAGCGGAAAGGTGCATACGATTTTGCGCCTATCCAAATTGACACGACGGAAAAAACGGTTGACGCCATCGTGGCGGAAATCATGGCGAGGATGGTTGAAAACGATCCGTCCGGGAAAGACTAATGGCTGAAGCATGATTCCGAGAGGCCGCTAGAGCGGAGGAGGCACATGCCATGTCGTTTCAGGATTATTTGAAATACCTGACCAAGCTGTTTGTTCAGTACATGGAAACCCCCAAGGAAGAGCGAAAGCAGCGCAAGCTTCCGCGTGAGGCGTGGTCGTCCCGTTGGTTCGGTGCGATTCCGATGTCCATCAGGATGTTATTGCGCAAATAAGGATGCACTCAGGGAGGTAACGAATGGCGAGAGTCGCTGTGGAAGGATCTCTGACACAAATTAAAAAAATGCTCCGTGACAACGGTTATGACGTAGTAGAGTTGGGCAACTGGCAGAACCTGGTAGATGCTGTCGTCATTACCGGACAGGATGTCAATGTACTCAATGATCAGAGCAAAACCATTTCCGGAGCGCCAGTCATCAACGCAGACGGGATGTCGGCGCAGGAAGTGTTTCATGCCGTGAACTCCCGTTTGCAGCCAACTGAACATAGGTACTTTGATTCCGGCCGTTGACGATGTGCCGGACTGAGAAAAGGGGCTGTTCCAAAAGTCTGGTGTAGACTGAGGAATTTGCCCCTTTTCCATAGTGTCGAAAAGATACCGTAGCGGGGAGAATGGAAACATGCTTCTTCCCACTGCAGTGAATTATTGGGGAAACCACCTAACACAAGCATGGCCTTCAATTCACATGAAAATCTCCCACTCGTTCGGCATATGCAAACGGCAAAAAGCGCAGCCCGCCATCCCATACCCCGACGTACGCCGCCCTATCGTTCCACAGATGGAGGGAGTTGACGGCAAAAGGAGCGAACACTTCATTTTGATACAGCGACACCGTTAATGTAATGTGCGTGTTGTCATGCTTTTGCATCAGCTGTTCCCAGGAAACCTCATCTTTCGGCTTGTGGAGATCCTGCAGCCAGCCAATATCGTCAAAGGGATCGGTTTGGGCATCGTCAAACAGGCGCATCTGTGTCAGGGATTGACCGGAGCCAGCGAGATTTTCAGCCAAGACCGTATTCATCACGGGATCATCCGGTCTGGCTGTTTGGGGAAAGGTTTCACCTGTCTTTGCATCGATCAGTTGTTGTAACGGATGATGGGCAACCCTCCAGAAGGAGGCGAAGCCGTCGTAAACAGGCTCGGCGGCAATTTCGCGCGGAGCAAAAGCGTCGTCGAACAAAATGTATTCGCCCACCCCGTATTCCAGCAATACGAACGAAGGAGATGGCGAGTCGCCTTGCTGGGGCGATTCTGCCACGATCAGGTAGCCTACCTGCTTACCGGCTTTGTTCAGTGATACCAGCCATTGATGCTGATTGGCTCCCAACGTTTGCACCTCTACACCCGCTTTGCGCCAGTCGCGAAATTGGCCGTCGTGCTGAATGATCTCTTCCATCCACTGATGAACCTGGGACTGAAAGATCTGCTCCCAGCTCTGTTTTTCCGCTCGGACAGCCTGGGACGAGAACATCAGCAGGCAGCAAAGAACAAAACATCCAAGAGAAGACAGGCGTCTGACCATAAGCATGCACCGTCCTTGTCTGTGTATAGAAAAAGTGTACGGTACCTATTGTAACCAGTTCTGAAAAAAAGATTTGTTGCATATTGTCTGAGATGACCGCATTTTTATCGCTGATCTTTTACATTTTCCCCCGCAATCTGCCACGGCCTATACCGGGAACGGCGGCATGTTGTGCAGGTAAAACAGCCCGCCGTTGATGAGCTTTACCTCTATTCGCGGTTCGTGCTGCCAGCGCAGTTCCGCCATGCGGCGCTCTTTTTCCTCTTCAGGCGTGCTCTTTTGCCATTCTCCCTGATTGATTTCCGCCCTGGGTGTCTCCGGTATGGTGTTCATGCGCAAAAAATCGAGAATGCGCCCGCCGGTGGAGCGATATTCGTCGAGCGACTGCGAAGCTTCGACAATAGGTGGATCATCGACAGGAGAGGCCTCTTTCATTCCCGCATCGACGGCAGCGATCTGCTGTTCCCCTCTGTCGTTGTCTTCCTCTTCATTGTCTTCGGGTTTTGCTTCCTCCCGCATCGCCAGTTCCCTGTAGTACGCATCCAGAATGGCCAATTCCTCGTTCAGCCGGGTCCGAGCTTCATCAGCCCAGCGCTGATCCTGTTTTGACAGCACGGCTCGCGTCTCCTGTTCCACCAATTGAAAGGCTTGCAGCAGGGACAGGCGCCTGTCCAGCGTGTAAAAATAGTCGGGGATGGAGGGAGACAGGCTGAGTCTCTTCAGAAACGGGTAAAAATCGTGAACGATGCGAGATTGATGCAAGTTGACGCCGAGGTAGAGCAGCAGATCCCGTTTCTTGTCGCAGATAAACGAGACCTTCAGGTTTACGCCGAGCCACGGCGTGAGTGGGACAGAGCGCCGTTGACCTGCTCCCCTGCCCGCATGCAACGGGGGATGCTCGAACATGCAAACGAATCGGCCGTGTTTCTGGGCAGATTGAAAAATCTGCTGCAACCGTCCTGCACCAAAGTGAATGTGTTCGCCCCGCATACCCTCGGGCGCCTGTTCCTGATCAAAGAAAAAGGTGAGAATCAGGGGCTTTGGCGGAAGGTTCATTTTTTCCACCCAGCTCCAGTAAAAAGGGCGATTTCCGATATCCTTGTCCACTTCCACCGACAGTTTGACGGTCAGATAATCGGGGTGCGACTCCATCACATGAGTGGAAAAGGCAGCCAGATACCGTTCCACAAAATGTCTAATCTGCTGCTGGTTCACGGTCCGCAGTGCCTCCTTTGCAGTGGGACTAGCGCTCCGCCGCTTCCGGCATTTCGCTCTCCGTCTGCTTGCTTTGGCGCAGGGCGCGTATCGCCTGCCCCATGTTGTCCAGTTTCAAGGCCATTTCCCGTTCGGATCGGGAGTCCATGATGATGCTGATCAGGTTTTCCTCCAGCGACTGGTTCAGTGACAAGCGTTCGACAATATCGTCCAGTTCACCGATGACCATCTCGAACAGATCGATCTTTTCATATAAGAGATGGAGAATATGCTGTTCAATCGTACCGACGGTGGAGAGATTGTAGATATGGACATCCCGTTTTTGTCCCAGCCGGTGGACGCGACCGATCCGCTGCTCGACACGCATGGGGTTCCACGGCATGTCATAGTTGATGACCTGATTGCAAAACTGCAGGTTGATTCCTTCGCCGCCCGCTTCCGTCGCAATCAGGACCTGGGCGCGATTCTGGAATAAATCGGTCATCCAGTCCTTCTTGCTGCGTTTAAATCCTCCGCGGAAGGGGACTGAAGTGATGCCGTGTTCGCTGAGGAACTTTTGCAGATAGTTTTGCGTCGCGCGATATTCGGTAAAAACGATCACCTTGTCGTTGATCTCCTGAATCAGTTCCACCGTTTTCGCTGCTTTGGAATGGGCTTCGATTTTCTTGATCATCTCTACCAGCTCCAAAATTTGAGCGCGCATGGGCGAATCCTCTCCCAACCGCTGGTGCATGTTGTACAGGGTCATGAAAGCAGCTTCCCGGCTTGAGCATACTTCACGCTGCAGGGTGATCAGGGCCAGTGAGTTGAAACCGCCCATACCGGAATGGTACTGTTCCCGCACGAATCCGGTAACGCCGTCATACAGGGCCTGTTCTTCCGGCGACAACTCGATCGGGATCGACTGGACGCGGCGGGTGGTAAACTGAATGCCTCCGTCGCTCCGCTTGTTCCGAATCATCACTTTGTCGATTTCGCTCTTCAATTTTTCGTTGTTTTTTGCCTGCCGCTTGCCCTCCACATAATTGGAGGAAAACGTGCTGGTATGGCCCAGATGGCCTGGTTTCAACAGGTTGATCAGGTTGTACAGCTCGTCCATTTCGTTTTGAATCGGTGTTGCGGTGAGCAGAAGACAGTATTTTTTCTTGATTTCCTTGACGAACTGGTAGTTTCGCGTTCGTTTGTTTTTCAGCTTGTGCGCCTCGTCGATGATCAGTATGTCGTAGTCGATGTCCAGTACGTGACGTCTGTGCGGATCGCGTTTGGCTGTGTCAATGGAACCGACCACCACATCGTACTGACGCCACATGTACTCCTTTTTCTGGGCGACAGCAGGAATGCCGAACTTTTGATTCAGTTCCTTGGTCCATTGAATGACCAGCGATGCAGGGACGAGAATCAGGATTTTTTTCGCGAGACCGCGAACCATGTACTCTTTCATGATCAGGCCGGCTTCAATGGTTTTGCCCAACCCCACCTCATCAGCGAGAATCGCTCGTCCGCGCATCTCATTTAACACGCGTTCCGCCGTTTTCAACTGATGGGGGAACGGTTGCACCTTGGTGATGTACTTGAGACACTGCAGCTGGTCAAATTCCCGAACCGCAAGTGCTTCTTCCGCTTCCAGAGCCAGCTGGAACAAATCCCATTTGTGCCAGGGGCCGTCCTGCAGGATCAATTCAGACAGCGGGGAAAGCCACGTTTGGTCAAAGGACACATCAATATTCGGCATCCTTGTTCCCTCCCTTGAAAAAATGCCAATTTTTGTAGGAAAATATGCGAAAACGCAAACATTAACGATTTTTTTCGAAAGTATGTTAAGGGATTATCCAACTGACGCGCAATTTGCATATTTTCATCCGCAGACTCTCATGGTAGGATAGAAAAGGGTATCATGCTTTTGTTAGTATGGAATGGAATCAAAAAGTTATGTATCACCCAACTTTCAACGCGAATGATAGTAGCAGGGAGAGACTGCTTTTACTAGCAGCGCCGAAGGAGCAAGCCGGCAACGGTGAATCTCTCAGGCAAAAGTACCTCTACTGGACGCATCTCTGGAGAGAGCTCACGGAGCCACCCAAGGGGAAACTTGCGACAGGTGTGTCGTTTCAAGACGGTACGCAGCAAGGCAACTCTCAGGTACCAAGGACAGAGGGGAAGAAATTGGGCGCCGGTAAAATACGTTGCTGGCGTTTGCTTTCTTCTGCCGCTCTGTCTTTTTTTGTGGCGGCGAACGCCCGTTCAGAGAAAGGCCCAAGGAACTATACCCAGGAGGTGCAGGTCACATGTCCAATTTGAAACGCACACCGCTTTACCCCATCTATGCCAAATACGGCGCAAAAACAATCGACTTCGGCGGTTGGGAGCTGCCCGTGCAGTTTTCAAGCATCACCCAGGAACATGAAGCAGTGCGCACAAAAGCAGGTTTGTTCGATGTCTCCCACATGGGAGAAGTGGATGTCAAGGGTGAAAAAGCGCTTGACTACCTGCAGCACGTAACGACCAATGACGTATCGAAACTGGTCGTGGGTCAGGCCCAGTACAGCGTGATGTGTTATCCGGATGGAGGAACCGTTGACGACTTGCTGGTTTACAAGTTCGCGGACGACCACTACCTGCTGGTAATCAACGCGGGCAATATCGACAAGGATTTCGCCTGGCTGCAGGAACACCTGATCGACGGTGTTCAGATTGAGAACATTTCACCGCAGACGGCGCAGCTGGCGATCCAGGGACCGTCGTCCGAGTCCATTTTGCAAAAGCTGACGGACACCGATTTGTCTGCCATCGGCTTCTTCCGCTTCCAGCGCGATGTGCTTGTAGATGGCATTCCTGCACTTGTCTCCCGCACAGGCTACACGGGTGAAGACGGCTTCGAAATCTATCTGGACGCAGACAAGGCGATACAGCTGTGGGATCGCCTGCTTGAGACAGGCAAGGAAGAAGGTCTCCTGCCGTGCGGCCTGGGTGCTCGCGATACGCTCCGCTTTGAAGCCCGTTTGCCGCTTTACGGCCAGGAGCTGACCCCCGAGATCACCCCGCTCGAAGTCGGAATCGGCTTTGCTGTCAAGGTTGACAAAGAGGTGCCGTTCATCGGTCAGGAAGTGCTGAAGGCACAAAAGGAAAACGGCGTACCCCGCAAGCTGGTGGGAATCGAAATGATCGACCGCGGCATTCCGCGCACACACTACCCGGTGTATGTCGGCGATGCGCTGGTTGGGGAAGTAACGACGGGAACGCAGTCGCCCACCTTAAAGAAGAACGTCGGATTGGCTCTGATCAAATCGGAGCATGCTGCCCTGGGAACACAGGTGGAAGTGGAAATCCGCGGCAAGCGTCTGAAGGCGGAAGTGGTCGCCACCCCGTTCTACAAACGTCCGAATAGGTAATCCCTTGAAAATTCAGGTTTGAAGAGGAGGACACATCACGTGAAATACCGTTACCTGCCAACAACGGATCAAGACAAGCGCGAGATGCTGGATGCGCTGGGGATTCAACATGTGGATGAGCTGTTTGCCGACATTCCGGCAGAAGTGCGTTTCCAGGGACAGCTTGCCATTTCTGAAGCGCTCTCCGAACCGGAGCTTGTTGCGTACATGCAAGGCCTGGCCAAGAAAAACGTGAACTTTTCCACCCATGTCAACTTCCTCGGCGCAGGGGTCTATCAGCACTACATTCCAAGCGTCGTCAACCACATGCTGCTGCGCGGAGAGTTCTTTACCGCCTATACGCCTTATCAGCCTGAAATCAGCCAGGGCGAGCTGCAGGCCATCTTTGAATTCCAGACGATGGTCTGCGAACTGACCGGCATGGAAGTGGCCAACTCCTCCATGTACGACGGCGCTACCGCTCTCGCCGAAGCGGCGATGATGGCGGCCGGCCACACCGGCAAAAAACGCGTAATCGCCTCCCGCACCGTTCATCCGCAATCGCGCAGCGTACTCAAGACCTACGCGTACGGCCAGAACGTTGAAATTCGCGAAGTGGGCTGCGACAGTGAGGGTGTGACCGATCTGGCCGCTCTGGAAGCCCTGCTCGACGAGGATACGGGAGCGGTAGTGGTGCAATATCCAAACTTCCTGGGGAACGTGGAAGACCTGGCAGCCATTGAGCATCTTGTTCACAGCAAAGGCGCGCTCTTGATCGTATCTTCCAATCCTCTTGCGCTGGGTGTCCTTGAAGCGCCAGGCAAACTGGGTGCCGACATCGTCGTGGGCGACATGCAGCCGTTTGGTATCCCTGCATCCTTCGGCGGTCCGCATTGCGGTTACTTTGCCACCTCCTCCAAACTGATGCGCAAAATGCCGGGACGGATCGTCGGTCAAACCAAGGATGAAAACGGCAAGCGCGGTTTCGTACTGACGCTCCAGGCGCGCGAGCAGCACATCCGTCGTGAAAAAGCGACCTCCAACATCTGCTCCAACCAGGCGCTGCTGGCTCTGGCTGCATCCATTGCCTTGACGGCTCTTGGCAAGCAAGGGGTTCAGGAAATGGCGATGATGAACCTGCAAAAGGCGCACTATGCGAAGCAGGCCTTGAAGGCGAAAGGACTCGAGGTTGTCTTCACCTCGCCGTTCTTCAACGAATTCGTCGTGAAGCTGTCCAAACCAATTGCGGACGTAAACAAACGATTGCTCGAGCGCGGCATCATCGGCGGCTATGATCTGGGCATCGACTATCCGGAATGGGCAGGCCACATGCTGATTGCCGTGACGGAGCTGAGAACGAAAGAAGAGATAGACACGCTGGCGCAGGAATTGGAGGCGATCACTCGTGCGTAACGACAAGGAAAAAGCGTTGATCTTTGAAATGAGCAAGCCGGGACGCGTCAGTTACAACCTTCCGGCTCTGGATGTTCCGGAAGTGGACGTGGCCCGCATGCTGCCCAAGCACCTGATTCGCGAAACACCGGCTGAGCTTCCGGAAGTATCCGAACTGCAGCTGGTGCGCCACTACACCGAGCTGTCCCGCCGAAACCACGGTGTGGACAACGGCTTCTATCCGCTCGGCTCCTGCACGATGAAATACAATCCGAAAATAAACGAAGACATAGCGCGTTTCCCTGGATTTGCACAGACGCACCCGTACCAGCCGGAAGAAACGGTGCAGGGTGCCTTGGAACTGATGTATCATCTGCAAAACGACCTGGCCGAAATCACCGGTATGGATGCAGTCACTCTGCAGCCGGCGGCAGGGGCAGCCGGGGAGTGGACGGGTCTTCTGATGATTCGCGCCTATCACGAGAGCCACGGGGAAGGCCACCGCACCAAAGTAATCGTGCCGAACTCTGCACACGGTACCAACCCTGCTTCGGCGACCATCGCCGGTCTGGATACCATTACCATCCCGTCCGACGAACGCGGTCTTGTCAACATCGACGCATTGCGCGAAGCGGTAGGGCCTGACACGGCGGCTCTGATGCTGACCAACCCGAATACGCTCGGTCTGTTTGAAGAAGACATTGTAGAGATGGCGAAAATCGTTCATGAAGCAGGCGGTCTTTTGTACTACGACGGCGCCAACGCCAACGCCATTCTCGGCATCGCCCGTCCGGGTGACATGGGCTTTGACGTGGTGCACCTCAATTTGCACAAGACGTTCACCGGTCCGCACGGCGGCGGCGGTCCGGGAGCAGGGCCGGTCGGGGTGAAGAAAATCCTCGAGCCGTTCCTGCCCGCTCCGATCGTCGGCAAAAAAGAGGACGGCACGTTCTACTGGGATAACGACCGCCCAAGATCCATCGGCCGCGTAAAAGGCTACCACGGCAACTTTGGCATCCTCGTGCGCGCTTACTCCTACATTCGCACGATGGGCGCGGAAGGTTTGCTGCAGGTTTCGCAAAACGCCGTGCTGAACGCCAACTACATGATGCGCAGGCTGGCAGAAGCATACCACCTGCCGTACGACCGCGTCTGCAAGCACGAGTTCGTCCTCTCCGGCATCAAACAGAAGAAGCAGGGCGTCCGGACGCTGGACATCGCAAAGCGACTTCTGGACTTCGGCTACCATCCGCCGACCATCTACTTCCCGTTGATTGTCGACGAGTGCCTGATGATCGAACCGACCGAGACCGAGACAAAAGAAACGCTGGATGAATTTATCGAGGTCATGCTGCAGATTGCCCGTGAGTGTGAAGAAACTCCGGAGATCGTTCAGGAAGCGCCTCACACCACGGTTGTCAAACGCCTCGACGAAGCGACCGCGGCACGCAAGCCGGTTCTGCGTTACCAGCCGCAATAAGAATCATCATGATGGGAATGACCGCCTGTTTCAGGGCGGTTTTTCCTTTTAAGAATATCGGAGGACTTCGAAAGTGCTGGGACACTTGCCCGCAGCAGAGAGAAAGGCGTACAATGGCGAGGCATGGGATTGGCAGAGGAGGTACATACATGGAAAAATGGCGCTACATCGTCACCGAAGGAATGTCACCGGCGATGAACATGGCGATTGACGAAGCGATTTTGCAAATGCACAGCGAGGGAAAGGTGCCGCCGACCGTTCGCTTTTATACGTGGGATCCGGCGACATTGTCTATCGGGTATTTTCAAAAGGCGGAGAGAGAGATTGATTTTGCCGAATTGCGCAAGCACGGCCTCGGATTTGTGCGCCGTCCTACCGGCGGCCGGGCCGTTCTGCACGATCAGGAACTAACCTACAGTGTAGTTGTCTCAGAAAGCCATCCGAAGATGCCGTCCAGTGTGACAGAGGCGTACAAAGTGATCAGTCTCGGGTTGTTGCACGGGTTTCAAAACCTCGGCCTGCAGGCGGAGATGGTGTCGCTTGCGTCAGAAGAGGAGAAGGAGAAGTACAGCTCCCCCGGTTCTTCGGCTTGTTTTGATTCGCCGTCCTGGTACGAACTGGTGGTGGAGGGGAAAAAAGTGGCGGGAAGCGCGCAGACCCGGCAAAAGGGGATTATTCTGCAGCACGGCTCGATCCTGTTGGATATGGACGTAGACTTGCTTTTCTCCTTGTTGAAATTCCCGTCGGAACGAGTCAAGGAACGAATGATGCAAAGCTTCCGACAAAAAGCCGTGACGATCAACGAGGTGAGTCGTGAGCCGGTCAGTCTGCAGGACGCGATTGCCGCATTCCGCAAAGGCTTTGCCTCCGGTTTGGAAGTGGATCTGGTAGAGGCGGAATTGACCGCTGAGGAGCGGGTGCTGGCAGAAGAGTTGGCCGAGACCCGATATGCTGCCGACGAGTGGAATTTCCGCCGATAAGCAAACAAAAGCTCTCACATAGACGTGAGAGCTTTTTTCTGGATGAGGTTTACACAAGAACTTCAGAGTAGATGTGTTCTTCAAAAAGGGCCTGCAGCTTTTGCGCCATCGGACCGACCTGACCGCTCCCGACAGCTTGGCCGTCCACGGAGATGATCGGCATCACTTCCACGGTGGTCCCGGTGAGGAACAACTCGTCCGCCTGTTTGAGGAATTCGGTGTCAAACGCTTCTTCGTACACCTTGATGTTGTTTTTCTTCGCCAGTTCAATGACCACCTGACGGGTAATTCCGTGCAGGATCAGGTTGTTGGCAGGGTGGGTGTAAAGCGCACCGTCTTTTACGGCAAAAAGGTTGGAAGCGCTGCATTCGGTAACGATGCCGTCGCGGTGCAGAATCGACTCCTGCGCCCCGGCGTCTTTTGCCTCTTGTTTCACCAGTACGGCTCCCAGCAGGTTCAGCGTTTTGATATCGCAGCGCAGCCAGCGGATATCCGGAACCAGCCGTGCGGTCATCCCTTTTTTCATGTCAGCATGAGGACGCTCCTTACGGCGGACAAAACCCATGATGACAGGGCGAATGTCGCCGGGGATATCGTGCTGGCGGGGGGCGTACCCTCGGGAAACCTGCAGATAGAGGATTGCGTCGTCCTCATGGGTAATGCCGTTTTTCTCCAACAATTGGTTGGCGATGTGCAGAAGCTCTTCCTCAGTCCACGGCAGTTCCATTTTTATTTCACGCGCACTGCGGAACAAGCGCGTAATATGTCCTTCCCACTGATACATTTTTCCTCTGTAAATGCGCACCACTTCGTAAATGCCGTCCCCGAAATTGTATCCGCGGTCTTCCGGTTGAATGGCGGCGGTACCCGGTTCAACCCAATTTCCGTCTACGTAGAGCATGGTATTTCCTCCTTCTTTGCTTACAGCCATTATCTGTTTTTTTTTATTCCTTCACAAGAATCAAACGCATACTTCACACCTTCACCTTAGCAAATCAGCGTACAAGGGTCAATTGAGAAGGTTGAAAAATCGGTCAAATACAAAAAATGCTGTCGTTGCTTGGCGC
This sequence comes from Brevibacillus soli, assembly GCF_044759095.2. Classification (NCBI taxonomy): domain Bacteria; kingdom Bacillati; phylum Bacillota; class Bacilli; order Caryophanales; family Paenibacillaceae; genus Brevibacillus; species Brevibacillus soli. The sequence continues at coordinate 58,430 of NZ_JBIYSM020000006.1, read as the reverse complement.
GAAATGGATTTATTTGAAATAGGATTCTGACTAGACGTACAATTTCAATCCACATCATAATGATAGGGAGAGAAGGTTAAAGGCAAAGGGGGATCTCATGAAGAAATGGATGAGGCGTTCATTTGCTTTTCTGTCGGTATGGGGCATCGCTGCATGCGTCCCCTCAGCACATGCGTGGACTGCATCGGCGGCTGAAATCGTTTCGATGGTGGACCCAGACAATCTCTACTTCGACGTGGAACATTTGTCCCAGATGCCGCGCATAGCGGCGACGGAATCGGAGTTTGTGGTCGCATCCTACATCGAACGCAGGCTGCGTTCTTACGGATACGTGACGCGGCTTGTGCCCTTTTTTTACTACGAATACCTGGAGCCAAAATCCTTGATCCTTCAAGTGTCGGGGATGAAGGCGGAGTCCTGGAACTTGTCCTCCTTGACGTATGCGTCAAGCGGTCAAGGCAGCGGTTCACTCCTCGATTGCGGATATGGTACAGAGGAAGGGTTCCGTTCACGTGACGCCAGAGGCAAGGTAGCTCTCATCAAACGGGGCAAGATCCCGTTTTCCGAAAAGGTGCGCAATGCTGCGGCTGCAGGAGCAGTCGCCGCGATCCTGGTAAACGACAGACCGGACCATGACGGCGGCACCCTGGGCGAGCCGTTGGATGCGGCCGTACCCGTCGTAATGGTGACGCAAGAGGATGGCATCAAACTGAGAGAACGCCTGAAAGAAAGTGAAACGCTGCAAGTAACCGTAAAAGTGGACGGGGCATCCATCGTCAAGCGCACGTCCTACAATGTCGAGGCGGTGCGCAAACCGTCAAACGGAAACACGCAACAGATTGTCGTGGTCGGTGCCCACCACGATACGGCACCTGGTTCGCCGGGAGCAAACGACAATGCCTCCGGTGTGGCAGTTCTTTTGGAAACGGCCCGTCTGCTAGCGGAACAACCGATTGACACGGAAGTGCGATTGGTCAGCTTCGGCGCGTCGGAACGGGGACAGCGCGGTTCGGCGGCTTATGTGCAAGGTCTTTCTCCGGATGTGAAGAGCAGGATGGCAGCTGTCTTTCAGCTGGAACGAATGGGAAGCGAGAACGCCGGAGACCTGATCATGGATACGGCCAACGGCAAGCCAAATCTGGTTACGGAACTGGGCAATCAGGCAGGTGCTGCCCTCTCGCCGGTGGGCAAAGACAGCAAAGAGACCGCGAGTGACCATCTGCCTTTTGCCGCAGCAGGGATTCCGGCTGCATTGTTCCTCTATGCGCCGGCAGAAATACGGCATCCTCAACCGGAAGATACCATCAACGACATCAGTAAGGAAAATCTTCTCCGGGCTGCCCAAACAATTGGCATGGCTGTCTGCGAGATTGTCAGCCCCGAAACCCCTGCCTTCGCGATATCCAAACAGTCGGTTGTACTTCCCGCGGAAATGGGGAACGCAAAACAACCGGAGTAGAGAAATGCCCCTCGAACGGAAAAACCCGTTTCGAGGGGTATTCTGCCTTTATGTCATAATCTGTCGAAATCTATGGAATAGATTCACCCTGGGAATCAGGATATAATTTTTACATATGTTAAAAAAGTGAACCTGACAAGCGACTCTAACAGAATGAATTATCGGAAATTTTCGAACAAAACAGCAATTGCGTTACATCACGGAGGAGGGAACGATGAAACACGCAGGTATTGCGATCTCTATTTTGTTTTGTCTGATCATTGGTAGTGGGGTGATGCTTGTCTGGCAGATGAACATGTCGTTTCATGACAGTCATGTTGTGCTGCTCCATCTTATCGGGGACTTGCTGCTCCTTTCCATGGTCGGTTGGCTGTTGTATACCATGAATCAACGGGACAGGCAATCAACCGAAACCATCCTGACAAAGGAACTTCGCTTTCGTGCCTTTATCAACGCGATGCCGGACTATATCTGCGTGAAGGACGATCAGGGAAGGGTACTGGAGATGAACGATGTAGCCCGTTCGCTGTTTCTGATCGAAAATGGGAAGGATCTCGCCGCTGCTGAGCAGAACGAAACATTCACCCGCTCCTTCTGCGGATGCGGAAAGAGCGACGAGATCGTTTGGCAAACGGGGACCCCGCTTAGGCATGAAGAAACATTCCCCATGCCGGATGGAACCTTCCGCCACTTTGACGTCCTCAAGGTGCCGGTCTTCGATACGAGCCAAAAGCGCAGGGTCATTCTGGTCATCGGACGTGATGTCACCAGCAAAAAACAGGCGGAATCAGAGTTGATCCGGACAAAGGAGCAGCTGGAATCATTTTTGCAGCAGTCCCCCGACGCGATATCCGTTATCGATCTGGACGGGAAGGTACTCAGCTGCAACCAAGCGTCGGAACGAATTTTCGGCTATACCGTTGAAGAAGTGCTGGGCGGTATGATACCGGGAATTCCGGCCCATCTGCAAGCAGAAGCAGATGATGTTCACCGGCAGGTGGTAAACGGCAAGCACATCTCTGGATTGGAAGTCATTCGGTATCGCAAGGACGGCTCGCCGATCAACATCTCTCTGTCGCTGTCTCCCATCGTTGATGCCCATGAAAAAGTGGTGGCGATCGCAGGCAGCGCTCGTGACATTACGGAGAAAAAGCACGTGGAGAAGTTGCTGCGGGAAAGTGAAGCAAAGTACCGCTTGATTGCCGAGAACATGACTGACTTGATCAGCATCATAAATGCGGAAGGAACGGTTACCTACGCTTCTCCGTCGCATCAGATGATTCTCGGGTACTCCCAGGATGTCTATTACGGAGAGGGCCGCCATCAGCTTGTACATCCCGACGACCTCGAACAGGTTTGGCAGGGTATCCGGCGGATGAAGCAAACCAAATCGTTGACCACTCTGGAATACCGATTTCTTCATCACGATGGTCATTGGATCCATCTGGAGTCCAGATATAAACCTGTTTTGGACGAGGAGGGGGAGATCCTCAATTTTCTCGTCGTCACCCGTGACATTACGGAGCAGAAGCGGACGGAGGAGCTGCTTCGTCAATCGGACAAGCTTTCGGCTATCGGTCAATTGGCGGCGGGGATCGCCCATGAGATACGCAATCCGCTGACGGCGCTTCGCGGTTTTATCCAGCTGTTGGAGTCGTCGGTGAGCGATGAAAAGAAGTACTGCGAAATCATGCTGGCTGAGCTGGATCGCATCAACTTTATCGTCAGCGAACTGCTGCTGTTGGCCAAGCCGCAGGCAATCAGGTTTCAAATCAAAGATGTGCACGAATTGTTGCAAAATGTCCTGTCTCTGTTAGACACTCAGGCGATCTTAAACAACATTCAGATACATACCAGGTTTGCGGACAATCTCCCGCAGATTTCCTGCGAGGAAAACCAGATCAAACAGGTCTTTATCAACATTTTTAAAAATGCCATTGAAGCGATGCCCCATGGCGGCATGATCACCGTGGAGGGCAGCGTGCGGGAAGACGGAAGTGTGCTGATCCGGATTTCGGACTCAGGCTGCGGTATCGATCCCGACCGTATTCCCAAACTGGGGGAACCGTTCTATACCACCAAAGAAAAAGGAACAGGGCTTGGATTGATGGTAAGCTATAAAATCATTGAAAATCACGGCGGGAGCATTCTCGTCTCCAGCGAATTGAACAAGGGAACCACCGTGGACGTGGTCCTGCCGAGCGCTGTGGGTTTTTAAACCTTGTATCTCCAGCAATAGACGGCGAGTATCAGCATGCCACAGTAGGTGGCGGCCGTGTAAGGCATAGACGTAAAAGCTTCGGTCCACAGAGGAAACAAGGCGAAGGCCGCGGTGGCAATCGACATGACGAGAAGCATGGGCGTCAGCTGCAAGTCGTAGCGCTCCGCTACCGGAACGGTTAAACCGTAGAAAAGAGCGGCCAGTACGAGACCGCTGTGTCCCAGCGATACGAGTGTATGAACAGGAGCAGCGTACGGAATCATCCTTGACAGAATTTCTTTCAGCGGAATCGCCGACGCATGGATCTCGTGCCAATAGGCGAGTAATGCGGCGTGCCCCAGCATGGTCATGAAGAAGAGGAACAGTCCTCCGAGGCCAATTCCCATGCGAATGGCGGCGGGAGTTGGCAGGCGGGTAATGAGCGGCAGCAGAGCAACGACTGACAGCAGGAGATGCAGGGCAAGGTAATAACAGGCGGAAAGGATCCAGTAACCGTTTAACTGGTACGACAGGCTGGGGACGGGGACGTGCCGCTGCTCGGTAAAAATGAGTCCGATACATGCCAGACCCAAGATTAAAAGCAACCAGGCAGCCCGAACCATTTCGTTCATCCCCCGACGTGCCAACCAAAACGCCGTGAAGCAGAGAGAACAGACAACCAAGAGAGCATAGCGGTGATCCGCCTGCAGTACAGCCTGTTGTCCAATGACGGTACCCAGGTAGGCCAGCAGAATGACATAGACCAGGACCGAGAAACTCGGCGCCAGTTTGGAACCAAACAGATGGACGAACAATTCATGCAGGGACGTAAGGCCTCTTTGGTGACAAAACCGTAAGATCGCATACGTAAACCAGCTGATCCCGATGCTGGTCAGCACGATGCCAATCGTCCCCCACGAACCAAAGAAGGAAAAAAATCGCAACCACTCGTATCCGTTCAGGTAAGCGGATCCAAGACTGATCACTGAAAAAAGTAAGGCTATCCGCCAAGCTCCAGCGCTCATCCAACATCATCCTTTTCCCAACTTGGTACAAGTGTATGTGGAAAAGCAGGATTTTCAGAACAGGAAGCACAAACGTACACAGAATCAAAACCAGTCTTGCAAGACCTCCTCTTTCCACGGTATTATGATTTTACGTGCTTTTTTTGGAATACGGTTGAAACGAGGGATTAGCGTGCCAACACCTAGCATGGAAGACTATTTGGAACGAATTTACAGCTTAATTGAGGAAAAAGGTTACGCTCGGGTCTCCGACATAGCAGAAGCGTTGGAAGTGCATCCCTCATCGGTCACGAAAATGGTTCAAAAATTGGACAAGGACAAGTACCTCGTTTACGAAAAGTATCGCGGGCTGGTATTGACGCCAAAAGGGAAAAAAATCGGCAAGCGACTGGTGGATCGACACAGCTTGCTGGAAGAGTTTTTACGTTTGATCGGTGTTGACGAGGAGCATATTTATCGGGATGTGGAAGGGATTGAACACCACTTGAGCTGGGAGTCCATCACATGTCTGGAGTACCTTGTCCAGTACTTTCAGGCGGATGCGGCGCGAGTGGAAGAGCTGCAGCGGATTCGTCAGGAAGAGGAACAAAAGGAAGAGCAGTCGATGTAAATCGCGAGCCGAAATGCGGCTTGCGTTTTTTTTTGGCATATAGGAATTTATAAAATTGGACATCCCATACAGCCACTAGGAAAGTGTTCGGGGCCCCGCCCGGCGAAGCGTTAGCTAAAGTCGGCTGGGTTTTCTTAAGTAACAGGGCCATTCTCTTGCTGAATATACAGTAGCAGATGCTAATGAGGGGATGGTGTGGCCTTGAAAGCAGACGCTGTATTCGAAGGCGGCGGTGTCAAAGGGATCGCTTTTATAGGCGCGTTGAAGGTGATGGAAGAGCAGGGATACGAATGGGAGAAGCTTGCAGGCACCTCTGCCGGCTCCATCGTGGCCGCATTGGTTAGCGCAGGGTATCGCAGTGTAGAACTGTATGAGGTCTTTAAACGAATGGATTATTTTCACTTGTTACAACGAAGGGGACTCGGTCGCATTCCGCTGGTCGGGAATCTCTACAGCTTGTTCGTCCATGAAGGCATGTATCCGAGCGATGGAATCGAGGAGCTCGTTGACGAGCTGCTTCGGAGAAAAGGAATCCGTACGTTCGGAGATTTGTCGGAAGGCAAGCTGCGAATCATCGCTTCAGACATTACCTCTGGCAAAATGCTGGTATTGCCCGATGATCTTGCCCTGTTCGGGGTTGACCCAGCGGATTTTCCCATCTCCAAAGCGGTCCGCATGTCATCCTCCATCCCCTTCTTTTTCCAGCCTGTCCGCATCGATCTGCAGAATCAACCCCACTATGTGGTTGACGGCGGACTCTTGAGCAATTATCCTGTCTGGTTGTTTGACGTTCCGGGCATTCCTCGTTGGCCGACGATCGGTTTTCGTCTGCATGGAAAACGTGCACAAGCGGTGGAAACTAACGTGGACGGACTCTTTTCCTTAACGAAGGGACTCATCATGACGATGCTGGACGCCCACGATCGGCTTTATGTGGAAAAGACAAATGCGGTTCGTACCATCTTTATCGATTCATTGGGGGTGAGAGCCACCCAATTCAAGCTGTCAGAGGAAGTTCGAGACCAGCTGTTCCGCTCTGGCGAGGAGGCTGCACGCCGCTTTTTAGAGATGTGGAACTTTGCGGAGTACATTCGCAGTTACCGCAAAAAAGAGCCGACGATCAAAATAAAAACAGGCTGCTAACATTCGCAGCCTGTTTTCTTTCTCACGGATAGATGTTGTTGGACGAGTCCTGGTCGCTTTGACTCTGTTTTTGATTGGGTTTGCCCTTGTTTCCATCAATCACTTGAAAAGGATGCTGTTTACGCGGAGGATGCCCCTGCTTCTTTACGGGGGGGCGGGACGCGGCAGCTTTCTGCCGTTGTTTCGCCTGGGGAGGCCGTTTTGATCCTGCGGGCAGAAAACGACCGCTTTTCAGGTAGTTGCTGACGAGATAGAAGATCAGGGCAGACAACCCGATAATGATCAGGGTGTTGACCGGATCGGAAATCAGCTGCAGCAAAAAGCCGTAGACAGCAAACAACAACAGAATCATGATGAGCGGGGGAATACGGCGTAACATAGGGCCTCACCTCTATGGTAATGAAAGAATGCCTGAATTACCCGGTTGACATCAAACGCTCGTTAGACACTGCCTGATCCCGCTCACGCATCTTTTGGAATGCGGCGATGGCCACTTCCACCTGGCTGTCGTCCGGTTCCCGCGTCGTGATCTTCTGCAGCCACAGTCCGGGATAACCGAGATAGCGAAGGACGGGAATGTCACGAAGCTTGTTCGTCCATTGCAAGACTTCGTACGAAACGCCGATCACGACCGGCAGGAGAACGATCCGCTGGACGACGCGTTCCCACAGGGAGTCGTACTGAAACAGGGAGTAAATCACGACCCCTACCAACACCGTGAAGATGAGAAAACTGCTTCCGCAGCGATAGTGCAGGGTGGAAAATTTTTGCACGTTCTGTACTGTTAATTCTACCCCGGATTCATAGGCGTTAATCACCTTGTGCTCCGCGCCGTGGTATTGAAACAGCCGCTTGATCAACGGTGCTTGGGCAATGGCCAGAATATAACCCAGCAGCAGCAGGATTTTAAACCCGCCCTCCGCGAGGTTTTGCGGTATGCCGGCAGGCACCCACTTGCCTAGCAGAAACTCCGCCAAAAAGACAGGCACAAGGGTAAAGACGAATTTCCCAAACAGGAAGGAAAGGATACCGACGGCGGCTACACCCAGCACAAGAGTCAGTTTGGACGGTCCTTCCGTCACCTCGTCGTCCGATTCCTGACTGTATCGCTCGGAGGCGAAATTCAAATGCTTCGCCCCGTTGGCGCTCGCTTCAATCAATCCTACGAGACCGCGGACAAATGGAATTTTTTTCAGGCGGTTCAGCCATGTATATTCCACCCGCGGAGCTTCGAAGTACTCAATTTCCTGATTTTTTCTCCGTATGGCAGTAACAGTCACGCTCCGGCCGCCAAACATGACGCCTTCAATGACCGCTTGACCGCCGTAGCTTGGTACGTTTCGCTGCGCCAATTGAGATCACCATCCTTACTTTCTATTCTAGCGTAAACCGCTCTGGGAGGCTACAAGCAGATCATTGCATGCGGCTCCAATTGTAAAGAAATAGTGAAAACAAAAGCGGCGGCACATACTAGGACAGAGGTGAGTGTGAATGAAAGCCATGAAAACAAGACATCCGTCGCACAACGAGCAAGTGGTGAAGAAACGGATCTCCCCATCCAAAATCTTCGAGGTGGCGTTCTGGGGGACTGCCATATGGGGCGTCCTCCGCATGGCCGCCCACTTTCTTAATTTTACGCCCTATGGGATCGGTGCCTATGCACGCCCCTTGCTGGGGATGTACGGAGAAAACTCGCCCACCGGCATCGTCCTGGGCACGGTTGTGATGTTTGCAGGCACATTGGCCGCCACGTTGCTTTATTCGCTGCTGTTTGCCAACCTCCGTTTCTGGTGGGCAGGAATCCTGTACGGCTTGGCTTTTCTGTTGGGCGCGGGCTTTTTCTTCCGCATGGGAAACTGGAATCAACCCACATTAAGTACGGAAGTGGCCTGGTTTCTCTCACTCGGTTTGTTCATCGGAATGACCGTGATGATGGAACGGTTTGATGAAGTGTAATGCCTGTTCAAGGGTTTCCTTCCTATGGTAAAATAAACAACTGGATAAAATGTTTTTTGCTGCGCCATGGGGAGGTTGTGGTATGGTTTCCATCCTGGTAGTGAACGGCCCGAATCTCAATATGCTGGGGAAGCGGGAGCCCGAGGTTTACGGAAGGGAGACGCTTGATGACATCGTCGCCCGTTTGGAAAAGGTCATGGATGAGCTAGGAGGACGGATGGAGCATTGTCAGTCCAACCACGAAGGCGTGCTGATTGATGCCATTCATCGAGCCAAGGGGGTTCACGACGGCATCGTCATCAATCCCGGAGCGTTCACACACTACAGTTACGCGCTCCGCGATGCGCTGGCTGCAGTCTCATTGCCTACCATTGAAGTACATATTTCCAACGTACACGCCCGGGAAGCGTTTCGCCATCATTCCGTGATCGCACCGATTGCCGTCGGCCAGGTGATCGGACTGGGTACGGACGGGTACGAATGGGCACTGCGGGCGCTGGTCCGCAAGATTAGCCGCGTGTAGACGACGCCGGCAAGAAAAAGGGGAGAGGGCTATGACTCAACGCATTGAAAAACTGCGCACGGCTTTGAAGGAGCTTGGGGTCGACGCTTTTATCACGGAAAAGGGAGAAAACCGCCGCTATTTGAGCGGATTTACCGGTTCTACCGGTTGGGTGATCGTCACGAAATCCGAGGCTTTTCTCGTGACGGACTTCCGTTACATCGATCAGGCAAAAGAGCAGGCCGCTCACTTTACCGTAGTCAACAACGAACGAAAGGCCACAGAGGCAATCGCAAAGGTTTTGATGGAGAACGGGGTGAAGCGGCTTGCCTTTGAAGGATCTGTCTCCTTCTCCACCTACCAGGAGTGGAGCAGAGCATTTGAAGGCGTAGAGATGGTGCCTGCCATCGGATTAATGGAAAAACTGCGGATGTACAAGGACGAGTCCGAGCTCACGGTGATTCGGGAGGCGATCCGGATTGCCGACGAAGCATTCAGCCACATTCTTTCCTACATCAAACCTGGGGTGCGCGAGCTTGATGTGGCACTGGAACTGGAATTCTTCATGCGTAAACAGGGAGCGGATTCCTCCGCGTTTGACATCATCGTCGCATCCGGTGCTCGCGGCGCACTTCCGCACGGTGTCGCGAGCGACAAGGTGATCCAGGCGGGGGAGATGGTCACGCTTGATTTCGGAGCCCAGTACAAAGGCTACCATTCCGATATCACCCGTACCGTTGCGGTAGGCGAACCCGATCCGAAGCTGAAAGAGATTTACGACATCGTCCTGCGCGCCCAATTGGCCGGCGTACAGGCGTTGAAGCCGGGCCTTACGGGCAAGGAAGCGGATGCGGTTACCCGCGACATCATCACAGCAGCCGGTTACGGTGAAGCGTACGGACACAGCGCCGGTCATGGCCTGGGTATGCAGGTGCACGAACTGCCAAACCTCTCTGCGGTCAGCCCGCACGTACTTGAGCCGGGCATGCTGGTCACCATGGAACCGGGGATTTACGTCAGCGGACTTGGCGGGGTTCGGATTGAGGACGACTGCCTGATCACGGAGAACGGTTGCGAGATTCTGACGAAATCCACGAAAGAGTTGCTCATTTTGCCTGTCTAATTTATACTATGTGTGGTTATTGATCTTTTAGGAGGCCTATCATGATTTCTGTAAACGATTTTCGTACTGGATTGACGATTGAAGTAGACGGCAACATCTATCAGGTAATCGAATTCCAACACGTAAAACCGGGAAAAGGTGCAGCGTTCGTGCGTTCCAAACTGCGCAACCTGCGCAACGGCAACGTGACGGAAATGACCTTCCGCGGCGGTGAAAAAGTAAACCCTGCCCGCATCGAAACCTCTACCATGCAGTACCTGTACTCGAGCGGTGACGAATACACCTTCATGAACACTGAAACCTACGAGCAAATTACGTTCACGCGTAAACAAATCGAGAACGAATTGAACTTCCTCAAGGAGAACATGAACGTTCAGATCATGCAATACAACGGTGAGACCATCGGTATTCAACTGCCGAACACGGTTGAACTGGTGGTTACCGAGTGCGAACCTGGCGTGAAAGGCGATACGGCGTCGAACGTCACGAAGAAAGCGACGCTGGAGACCGGCTTCGTGGTGAACGTTCCGCTGTTCGTCAATGAAGGAGACAAACTGATCATCGATACGCGCACCCAACAATACGTTTCCCGCGCGTAACATGAAAACAAAGCCAAGGCTGTACCCATACGGGTACAGCCTTTTTTGGTAGATAGGAATTTATAAAATTGGACCGCCAATACAGCCACTAAGAAAGTGTTCGGGGCCCCAGCCGACGCCAGAAAGGGACCCCACTCGGCACAGCGGCAGCTTTCGCCGAGTGGGTTATAGCCTAGCTTAAGTCGGCTGGGCTTTGCTCACCAGCGCCCTCCAAACCATTCCCATACTTTCATTACAAACGCGGTGATTCCCGCCGCCATCAACGGTCCCACAGGAATTCCCCGGAAGAACACGATGCCGATGATCGATCCAATGACGAGCCCGACGATGATGTGAGGTTCCGTCCGCAATAGGTCCAGGCCTTTTCCGTTCATCCATGTCGCGATTGCCCCGCCTGCCAGTGCCAGCATGCCGATGAGAGTGGTGAACAGAGGGGTTACATCTTTCCACGATACCCTCTCATTCGCGAATGGCACCAATACGGATATCGTCAAAAAAAGCAGCCCCAGCTCGAGCCCTCTTCGTTCTACAGCCGGAAAAAACCGTTCCAATGAGGTCAGCTTCAGCACCAGAAGAATACTGGCTGCCGTCGCAATGATCGGTGAGCGTCCAATTAACCCTACGACGATAAGAACGACAAGCATTACTTCTCCTGACATCATCCGCATCGAACCCCTGTCCCTGTTCTCCTTTCACTCTATGAGACAAGGTGGGGCAGTATTCGTTTTTCCTTGACGACCGGCACCAGGTTGTACCGATCAACCTGACTGCAGTAACGGATGTCGTCTGCAAATTGATGCTGTACGAGCCGTTTCCCTGTTGCGGTTTGCATCAACTGTTGCGGCAGTTGATCGGCGAGAAACAGGTAGCTTGCCCGCAGCGCTTCACCCAGATCGCACACGGTCAACCGGGAGTTCGCCTGCCTCGCCCGATCAATCAGCAATCCTGCGGCCAGACCGTCTTCCAGGGCGAATTCCGATCGCGTTCCGGCGCAGTACAGCGTGATGTCCAAATAATGCGTCAGGGCGTAGTTCATACATGCTGTAGCGTTGAGAAAACAGCCGATCAACAACGCCGGAGCGCGTTCCGCTTTCTGAATGGCGCGGGTGCCGTTGGTGGTGGTCAGGATCAGCTGTTGACCCGGGTGACGGGCCTGCGATAGTGCAGTGGGTGAATTGTTGTAGTCAAAGTCGGAAATTTTACGGCACTGACGCTCACCGGCGAGGACAGTGTCTGCCGAGCGCAGCGCATGGGCCTGCCCGATGGTTTCAACGGGAATCACGCTGCTAAAGCCGTTTCCCAGCGCAGTGACGATGGTGCTGGAGGCCCTCAGCACGTCGATGACAATGACGACCCGGTTGCTGATTTGCTCAAACCGCACTTCCTCCACGGTCGGGACCACTTCTATTCGCACGTAGCCGACCTCCTTTCCTGCAAGATGAAGGCGGCGGTGTCCCCCCGCAAGCCGCGGCGCAGGGTCTCCACGGAGAGGATGTCCGTATGGGCGATGTTCCCCAGATTGACGTCGCTGCCCAGCGTCTGAATCAGCGCCACCTGTTGGTCTTTTTGCGGCGCCTCCCAGATCAACCGGTTTGCATTCCCTTTGGCCAAGCGGCATACCTCTGTTAAAAACGTAGGGTCAACCTGCCCTGCTGCGTCATACAGGCCGACCGTCCCGCTTTCCCTCGCTTCTACGATTACGTAGCCGGCACCCGCTTGTAAATCCTCTTCCATCGACTGCAGCAGTGCCTCCGCCTCAACGCGGAAGTGGACTGCTTTTTTTCCGAACTCCGCATATACTGTCAACCCTGCATCGGCTGCCAATGAGATGGCTCGGCGACGCGCCTCGGGAGAGATGGGTAAGGTTCCGTCAGAGATTTCAATGGAATTGAATCCGATGGCTCTCAATCGCGCCAGGTAGCTTTCGAACGGAGCCTGTTTGCTGGCGATTTCAAAAAAGGTGCCGCCCGGCATGATATGCAGCCCATGGGCTTTGGCCCGTTCCACCTTCTGTTTCAAAAGATCAAGAGGGTACAGCACCGACGTGCCGAATCCCAGCTTGTATATGTCCACATAGTCGGCGGCGAGCGCCAGTATGTCATCGAAAGCGTTGAGTCCGAGGCCTTTATCGATCACCATCGTCAACCCCTTCTTTCGCGGTTTGCCCGGTCGTTTGCACGACGGATCCGCCCAGCTATCGGGCCAGAAGGGTATTTCGTTTCCCCGCATTTGTTCTCCTCATTTCTCCTAGACGATTTGTTTCAGTGTATGCTGTACAAGCGGGAGGAGTGAGTACCCTGCAGGTAGGCGTTCGCCCAGTAAATCCACGACTAATTGCGTGCAATCAAGCATAAGGTGTAGCGAGGAGGGACGAGGAATCATGTGGGAAAAAGCCATTATCGGGATGGCGGCGTTGCGGTTGATGTCGGGAACGATTGAAATTCTGGCGGCGCTTCTCATTCTGAAAGTAAATCAAGTGGAAAAAGCGCTTCTGATCAATTCAGGACTTGCGTTGGTCGGCCCGTTTGTCTTGTTGACTACCACTACGATCGGTCTCGTGGGTCTGTCCGATCGCATCAGCTTTTGGAAAGTCGCCTGGATCTTTTCGGGGGTGGTTTGCATTTTTATCGGGGTTCGCAAGTAATGGTGGTCGAGGCTTCCAATAGTAAGCACAATCTCCCATGGGCACAATACAAGAAGAATACAGCTCTAGGAGGAGGCTTGCGCAGATGGAAAAATTGGCGAAGCAAATTTCGTACCTGCGCGGACTGGCTGACGGGATGGAAGTAAGTGAGGCCAGCCGCGAGGGGAAAATACTCACGGGAATGATCCAACTGCTGGATGATGTTTACGGGGAGCTGCGCGAACTGCATGCCCGCGTGGAGGAAAACGAGGAGTACGCCGAAGCCATTGACAAGGATCTGGAAGACTTGGAGCTGTACACGTACGGTGACGTGGACAATTTGTATGAGACGGTCGGCAATTGTGCGGAAGAGCATGACACTCACGATCGGTATCAGGGGTTTTCCGATCTGGACGACGATGAAGGAGCGTATTTGTACGAAAACGTTCAACCCTCTCGCCAAGAGCAGTTGGAACCTATCAATGCAACGTAATATCCTTTGAAAGCAACGAAACGTCTGCCCGCAAACAGTTGCGGTACAGGCGTTTTTTCTATTTTCTTGAAACAAGCAGGAAGAGAAAAACGGTCTCACCTTTTTGCAACAGCCATACATTACGTATGGATAGGAAGACGATGGAAGGAGGGGAATAACAGTGGAGGCACTGATCGTCATTTTGATTATCGTGCACATCTTGTCAGCCATTGCTTGGCTGGGGGGAGCGATTTTCGAGCGTGCCGTTGTTGTGTCAGCAGTGAAGCAGGCACGGAACACACGATTGGAGTTGTCACATATCATTTTGTATACCCGCAATCTTGGGTACTATGGCACCATTTTGCTCCTTCTGGCGGTCTCTGGGATCATCTTAGCCCTTGTCACCGGATTAGGCTTTTTCCAGGTGATGTGGTTGGGGCTGAAACAAGGAATCTTACTGGGAGCCATTCTGCTCTTTTTTCCGGTCGTGCGTCCTTTGGTGCAACGACTGCAAAGGGAAGCGGTGAAGCTGGAACAGGGAGAACGGGTTGCAACGGAGGATGTGCGCAGTACATTCGCACGGTCACGGTGGTATTTTGCCGTCCTGCATACGGCAGTCCTTGTCAATGTCCTGTTGGCGACAGTGTTTCGCGGAGAGTAAGGAGAGGGAACGTAACGGAACCGATAGGGAAGGGAAAGTCCGGCATGTTTGGTCGGGCTCTCCCTTCTTTTTTGGTGTATAAGAATTTAAAATTTGGACATCCCATACAGCCGCTAGAAAAGTGTTCGGGGCCCCAGCCGACACCAGCGATCGCTTAAGTCGGCTGGGTTTTCTTATTGGGTGGTCCTCTTGGCACACAGGGTATTTTCTAAGCATAAACCTCGTCCCATCCTGCATAGGAATGAGATAAGTCAATGTGGACAAACGCAGGTGTGTCAGCAACAAAGGAGGGAAGCGATGTGAAAGAGATCATGACCATTTTGCCGGCATCTGTTCGGACCATCCTGACCACATTGCCCTCCGCTGTCAGGGACCATCTGGAGGAAATTCGCCTGAGGCAAAACCAGCCGCTGGAAATTCGTTACGGGCAGCAGTCCAGTTACGTTTCGCCTTCCGGACAACTAACCTCCAACGCCCGACAGGGGTGGGTGTTTACAGATGAGCAGGCGGGCAAGCTGCTTAATTTGATTAGTCAGCACTCCCTTTACGCATTGGAAGAAGAGCTGAAACGGGGATACATTACCGTGGTGGGGGGGCACCGTATCGGCATTGCCGGCAAAGTTGTCATGGAACATGGTGAAGTAAAGGGGATTCGGGACGTCACCAGCTTCAACATCCGGATTGCCAGGGAGAAAAAAGGGGTGGCCCAAAAGGTTCTTCCCCATCTTTTTGAAAACGGCCGGGTGCAAAATACCCTGATTGTCTCCCCGCCGCAGTGCGGCAAAACCACACTGCTGCGCGACATTGCCCGCTCCCTCAGCTACGGCAGCGAATGGTCATCCAGCCGCAAAGTGGCGATTGTGGACGAGCGTTCCGAACTGGCGGGCTGTTTGCAGGGGGTGCCGCAGCGGGACGTGGGTCCCCGTACCGACGTGCTCGATGCTTGTCCGAAAGCGGTCGGCATGATGATGATGATTCGCTCCATGTCGCCGGATGTTCTCGTTGTCGATGAAATTGGCCGCACCGAAGACGGCGAAGCAGTATGGGAGGCGATACACGCAGGTGTTGCCATCATCTGTTCCGCCCACGGAGTCGACGTCGGTGAAGTCGCCAATCGACCCACCCTCGGCAAGCTGATCCAGTACGGGGTGTTTTCCCGATACGTCGTGTTGAGCCGGGCGAACGGAGCGGGTACGATTCAGGGCATTTACGATCGAAGTCTCACCGCATTTGAAAAGGAGAAGGTGCCATGGTGAAGCTGATCGGTGCCGTGTTGATTCTTTTCTCCGCTTCCATGGTGGGCTGGCAGATCGGCAGGTATTACGCCTACCGCCCCGTTCAGCTGAGAGCTTTGCTGGTTGCTCTGCAGATGCTCGAAACCGAAATCGTTTACGGCTTGACGCCGCTGCATCGGGCGCTGATGAAAATCGGCCATCGCATTCAACGGGAAGTAGGACAGCTGTTCCTGACAACGGCGGAACTGCTGATTGCCGAAGAGACGCAAAGCGTAGAGGTGTGCCTCTTGAAATCGATTGGAAAGCACTGGTCGAACACGGCTCTGGGCAAGCAGGAAAAAGCGGTCCTGTCCAGCCTGGGTCAGGTGTTGGGGGCATCGGATCGAGAGGACCAGCAGAAGCATCTGCGACTGGCGATTACCCACCTGAGAGGGCTGGAGGAAGAAGCCAGGACAGAGCAGGAGAAATACGAAAAAATGTACAAAAGCCTCGGATTTCTAGGCGGGCTGCTCGTGGTCATCCTGATGTTCTAAAGCGAGGTGTTAACCGTGGATTTTAACGACTTAAAACCTATTTTCCAAATAGCGGGGGTAGGGTTCATTGCAGCCATTATCCATACTGTCTGCAAACAGGCGGGTAAAGAAGATTACGCACATTGGGCGACACTATTAGGTTTCATTGTGGTGATGTATATGGTTGCAAATTATCTAGGCGACCTGTTCTCCGAGGTGAAACGCGTGTTCCTTTTTAATTGACAGGAAGGGGGAGAGCGATAATGGAGATCGTACAAATCGTCGGCCTGGGGCTTGTCGCAACCATTCTCGCTTTGGTGATCAAAGAACAGAAGCCCATGTTCGCCTTCCTGTTAGCGTTAATGAGCGGTATTCTTATCTTTTACTTTCTCATCGATAAAATATGGGAAGTAATTCGTATCCTCGAACGGTTGGCGGTTCAGGCCGATCTCAACCTGGTGTTCCTGGAGACGATCCTGAAAATCATCGGAATTGCCTACATCGCGGAATTTGGCGCACAAATGACGCGAGATGCAGGTCAGGGGGGGATCGCCTCCAAGATCGAACTGGCGGGAAAAGTGCTGATCCTCGTAATGGCCGTACCGATCATCCAGATTATCATCGAAACAGTGATTGACCTCTTGCCGGCGTAAACGATAAAGGAGGGGATGCCCGTGGCGCGCGTAGGCTGGTCAATCGTACTCATCCTGCTGCTCTTCCTGCCTGCAGCCGAAGTCCTGGCCGCTGAGCCATCCACCGCGAACCCCATCAATGAACTGGTTCGGCAGCAGGTGGATCACCTGCAGTTGGACAGAGTAGAGCAATTCTGGCAGAAAACCTTGCGGGAGTATCAGGGTTACCTTCCCGACCTGAAGTCGCCCGGATTCGTCCAGCTGCTCATGCAGGATGGAGAGATCAGCTTTCTGGGCGTGTTGAAGGGGATGGGCAAGTTCGTTTTTCACGAAGTTCTGATGAACGGAAAGCTGCTCAGCTCCATTATTCTCATCACCGTGTTTGCCATGATCCTGGAGAACATGCAAAACGCGTTCGAGCGCAATACGGTGACGACCGTCGCCTACGGGATCGCCTACCTGGTGCTGATGGTACTGGCCATCAACAGTTTTCACGTGGCCATCTCGTACGCAAAGGATGCCATCCGGGACATGTCCGACTTTATGCTGGCAATGATTCCTCTGGTAATTGCCCTTCTGGCCTCGGTGGGCAACCTCGCTTCAGCGACCATGTTTCACCCGCTGATAATCTTCATGATCAATACGAGCGGGATCATCATTTCAACGGTGGTGTTTCCCCTGCTGTTCTTGTCCGCGATGCTTTCCATCGCGAGCCTGTTTTCCGAACGCTACAAGGTTACACAATTGGCTGCCCTGCTGCGCAACATCGCAATGGGCGTGCTCGGTTCCTTTCTCACTATCTTTCTCACCGTCATCTCCATTCAGGGGGCGACCTCAGCGGTAGCCGACGGCGTGACGCTCCGGACAGCCAAGTACCTGACAGGAAATTTCATCCCGGTTGTCGGCCGAATGTTTTCCGACGCTGCCGACACGGTATTAAACGCATCTATACTGGTGAAAAACGCGGTCGGGTTGGCTGGAGTCTTTATCCTTCTCGTGCTTTGCGCCTTTCCGGCATTAAAAATACTCGTACTGGCGCTGATTTACAACATCTCCTCGGCGGTACTGCAGCCACTGGGAAGCAGCCCGATCATTTCGGCGCTGGGGACCATCGGAAAAAGCCTGCTGTTCGTGTTCGCCGCTCTGGCAACGGTAGGGCTGATGTTCTTCCTGGCGATTACCATAATCATTGCAGCCGGCAACATATCCATGATGGTTCGGTAGGTGAGAGCGTATGGCATGGCTGACGTTATGGCTGAAAAAAATTATTCTGCTGGTCCTGCTCGCCGCGTTCCTCGACTTGATTCTGCCCAACACCAGCATGCAGCGGTACGTGAAAATGGTAATGGGGCTGATCATTCTCCTGACGATTATCTCTCCGGTGTTCGCCCTGTTTAATCTGTCCCAGGAGGAACTGGCAGTACGGCTGGATCGCTACCAGGAAGAACTCGACAAACCTCCCGATCAGGAGTGGAAACGCATGACAGACAAGCTGCTCGGACAACGCGACCAACAAATGACGGAATATGTGAAATCACAAATGGAGGCCGCCATTCGCGCCCAGGTAAAAGAAACCCACGGTGTGGAGCTTAGCTCGGTAGAAGTGAGTTTTGATGCCGAGAGCACGGATCAGCCTTCCATCAGCCGCATTGAATTAGTCATCGGACAACCGGATGAGCGAACCGGTAAATCCGTTGAGCCGGTTAAACCAATCGAACCGGTCGTCATTGCCGTAGGCCGATCCCCTGCCCATCCGGACGGGGCCGATCTGCCGGCGGCAGCCAAGCCTCGCGATCCTCTTCATCTGCAAATCGCAGAAGGGGTGGCGCGTGAATGGGGAGTGGAGGTGCGGCAGGTAAGCGTAACGGGAAAAACCGGTCGGGCTGTCAGGCAGTAACGATTTTTCCGAGAGTGAGGTGATAAGCATGTTCGCCAAGTGGAAGAAGCTCCTTGGAGGCGACTCAGGGGAAAAAAAGTTGAAGCCGATCCACTACTTTATCGTCCTGTTGGGGATCGGCATGGCGGTGATGATTCTGACCGACTTCCTGAATATGGAGCGTGACGAACCGCTCAGCTTCGTCGCAGGCGGCCAGGGAGCGGCGGGCGATCCGCCCTCCGGGGATTCTGCACCGGCTTTGGGCGGATCCGTCGGCAATGACATCATCGCCGAATACGAAAACCTCTACGAGACCCAGCTGAAAGAAATCCTCGGCACGGTCGTTGGGGTGGGCGCTGTCGAAGTAATGGTCAACCTGGATTCCACGCCGGAGATGATCGTCGCAGAGAATCGCAATTCCCGTTCGTCCACCACGCAGGAAACCGATAAAGACAGAGCGACACGCAACACCAGTGACCAATCGCGAGATGAAGAAGTGATTGTCGTGCAGGGAAACAAGCAGGAGCAGCCTGTCGTGGTCAAAACCTTGAAACCAAAGGTGAGAGGGGTGCTTGTCGTAGCAAAAGGAGCAGAGAATATCCAGGTAAAAGCGTGGATTACGGAAGCCGTTCAAAAAGTGCTTGACGTACCCGCGTATAAAATATCCATATTGCCAAAAAAAGGCTAGGAGGAATGAAAAATGGTACTTCGCAAACAAACGGTTTGGCTGTTGACGATGTTGGCTGTGATGGTCGTCCTGTCGGGATATTACCTCGCCAAAGGGCCAGAGGAGCAGGTGCCCGCCCTCTCCGAGGAACAACAAGGAACCGACACACTCTCCGGCGTGGTGGTCGACTCCCGGCAAACCGACCAACCGGCTCCTGACGCGACCCCGGTGGAGGGGCAAAACGGCCTGGTTGGTGCTCCGGCAACAGACTCTGCAAACAGCACCAACGAAACCATCCCGGTGGCCGACACCCCGAGCGACGTATTCCAGGGTTATAAAATGAAGCGGGAAGCGTTGACACAGCAGCAAAAGGATGAGCAAATGTCCATCATGAGCAACGGAGATTCCACCCCGCAAGCGGTCGCCGAAGCCAAGGCCAAGTACGAGGAACTCTCCAATCTGGAAAATGCAACCCTTTCGCTGGAAGAACTGCTGAAGGCGAGCGGTTATAAAGACGCGGTCGTATTTGTTCAAAACGACAAGGTAACGGTCATCGTTCAAAAGGAGAAACTGGCAGCCAACGAAGTGGTCGATATTATCGCCCAAGTGAAGCAGCAGCTGAACGTCCCAGGCAAAAACGTAACCGTCCAATTTAAAGCGTCGTAATAAGTTTCGCCCGATTCGGGCAAGCTGGTAAGGGTTTCCTCTCTTTCCAACTGAAAGAGGAGAGAGGAAATCCTTTCTTGACGTTGTGCGGGCAACAGGCTACCATGATAATTATTACCTGCTCATACATGCTTGTATAACTCCATTGAACATCTTTCGACTGAAGGAGTGCGTACGTGTGTTGAAAATTCATGAAATCCGCGAAATGATCAAGTTGATTGACCAATCTTCGATTAAAGAATTTGAACTGGAAATTGATGGCGCAAAGGTAACCATGAAGAAATCCGGAGGCGTGGTACAGGAGACCATCGTACCGCAACCGGTCGTCCAGACCGTTTCGGCCGCGGCAGCCGCACCGGCTCCCGTGATGGAAGCGACACCAGCCCCTGTACGGGCGGAAACGGCACCAGCGGTTGCTCCAGCCGCACCAGCGGTGGACGAAGCCAACCTGCACAAAATCGTTTCGCCCATGGTGGGCACATTCTACCGTTCGCCCGAACCTGGCAAACCGGCGTATGTGCAGCCAGGTGACAAGGTGACGCCCAACAAAGTCGTCTGCATCGTGGAAGCGATGAAGCTGTTTAATGAGATTGAAGCAGAGGTAAACGGAGAAATTGTCAAGGTTCTTGTAGAGGATGGACAGCTGGTTGAATACGGCCAGCCGCTGTTCCTGGTGAAGCCAGAATAATAAAGAGGGAGGAGAGCGGAATGTTTCAAAAGGTATTGATTGCCAACCGCGGGGAAATTGCGGTGCGAGTCATCCGCGCCTGCCGAGAGCTTGGAATTCGTTCGGTTGCTGTCTATTCCGAGGCAGACCGCGATTCGCTGCATGTAAAGCTGGCGGACGAGGCCTATTGCATCGGGCCGACAGCCTCCAAAGAGAGCTACTTGAACATCGCCAGCATCATGAGTGTGGCCACCAAGGTTGGTGCCGACGCCATCCATCCGGGATACGGCTTTCTCGCCGAAAACGCCGACTTCGCAGAGATCTGCGCAGCATGCAATATTACGTTTATCGGTCCGGAACCTGAGGCCATCATCAAGATGGGGGACAAGTCCACGGCCAAGGAAACGATGAAAGCGGCTGGAGTTCCGACCGTTCCGGGAACAGACGGGTTGGTGGACGATATTCAGGAAGCTGTACGCACCGCGAACGAAATCGGCTATCCGGTGATGGTGAAGGCAACGGCCGGCGGTGGAGGGCGCGGAATGCGCGTCGCCGTCAACGACGAGGATCTGGAGAAGGCGATCCGCCAGGCTCAGAACGAAGCCAAAACGGCATTCGGGAACCCCGGCGTCTACCTGGAAAAATTCGTTGAGGGGCCGCGTCACGTGGAAATTCAGATTATGGCCGATAAATTCGGCAACGTCGTTTACCTGGGCGAACGTGACTGCTCGATTCAGCGGCGCCATCAAAAATTGATTGAGGAAGCGCCGTCTCCCGCGCTGAGTGAAGAACTGCGTCATCAAATGGGGATGGCGGCCGTGGCGGCGGCAAAGGCAGTCAATTACCACGGCGCCGGAACCGTCGAGTTTTTGCTCGACAAGCACGGCAAGTTTTATTTTATGGAGATGAACACCCGCATTCAGGTAGAGCATCCGGTGACCGAACTGGTTACGGGCTTTGATCTGATCAAGGAACAGATCACGGTGGCAGCAGGGATGCCGCTGTCGTTCAGGCAGGAAGACGTGGTTCTCAACGGCTGGGCCATCGAGTGCCGGATTAACGCGGAAAACCCGGCGAAAAACTTCATGCCGTCCCCAGGACGCATCACCAATTACCTGGCGCCTGGCGGTTTTGGCGTGCGGGTGGACAGCGCCGCCTACGCCGGATACACAATACCGCCGTATTACGACTCGATGATCGCAAAACTGATCGTTTGGGGCAAGACCCGTCAGGAAGCGATTGAACGAATGAAGCGGGCGCTTGGGGAATTTGCCGTGGAGGGCATATCGACCACAATCCCGTTCCACTTGAAGGTATTGGAACATGAAGTGTTTGTCAGCGGTGAGTTTGACACCAAATTCCTGGAAAACCACAACTTGAACCTGGATGAGGCCTAGTTTGTAAAATCCGGGCTCGCTTGTTATAATGGAATATAAAGCCATTGGGAGGTGCGAAAAATGGAAGAGTTTACTCCGGATGTTGATAGAACCGAACTTGGAAAGGTCCAGATCGCTCCCGAAGTATTGGAAGTAATCGCTGGCATGGCAGCCTCGGAAGTGGAAGGGGTCGCCCACATGAGCGGCGGATTTGTCGGAGAAATAGCCGAACGGTTAGGCCGTAAAAATATCGCGCGCGGCGTGCGTGTGGAAGTGGGTTCCCGCGAAGCGGCAGTAGACGTATCGATTATCGTAAAATACGGACACCGCATCCCGGATGTCGCCCGAAATATTCAAGATAGTGTGCGCAACGCAATCGAAAGCATGACCGGGCTGTCAGTTGTCGAGGTAAACGTACATATCATCGATGTGGAACTGAAGCCGGAAGAAAAGACACAAGCCGTCACGGTTGCGGCAGCTGAAGAGTTCCAACGCGTGCGCTAGTTCCCGCATGAAACGGATGCCCCCTGACTAGGGGGCATTTTCCGCATCAGAGGTAATTTGAAAAGTTCCGGGAAACAATGCCGTCGCATTTCAGTTGCGCCGCACAGGATGTGAAAGTGTCGGCGTTGCCCCATGGATGGGGCGCTTTTAGCCGACCTCGCGACTGCCACGACTCGAACTGCTCGGCTCTGTTTGTCCTCCTTTTCAAATTTGTTACAAAAGGAGAGATGCTTGTGAACTTGTTTGATCGTTTTATCCTGACGATTTACAGTTTTGCCCTGATCGTGCTGTCGTGTATCATGATTGGTGTAACCAGCGGACTCATCCCTGCTGATTACGTTCGTCCATATGTTGAACAAATGCTCTCCGGCACCCAAATGGCCTATCTCATCGTGGCTGTCATTTTCCTCGTGGTCAGCTTGCGCTTTTTCTTCAGCTCGTTTCGCAGGCAAAAACGGAAGGGCGAAAAGGGAATCCGGCAGCACAGCGATCTGGGAGAAGTGAACATCACCCTGCAAACCATCCAGACGATCGCCGAGCGGGCTGCCCGCCGAATCAAGGGCGTTCGCGACCTGAAGACTTCGGTGAAGGCGGTGGAGAGCGGCAACATCATTGCGCTTCGTGTCTCTGTAGACGGAGAGACCCCGCTGCCTGAGCTGACACAGAAAATGCAATACGACGTAAAAAATCAGGTAGAGTCCATTGCCGGTGTCGCCATTGCAGAAGTCTCGGTAATCGTGACCGAAGTCGCCCAGCCGGACCATTACACGGTCCGCAGACGTGTGGAATAGAGGGTGAGCGCGATGATATGGGAGTTGCTTTGGGAACACAAGGGGAAACTAATCGGGGTTGCAGCCGGACTTTTTTTCGGCATGATCTACCTTCTTGTCGGGTTTTGGGATACACTAGTGTTTGTTGTTTTTACGGGAACCGGGTATTACATCGGGCGCAAACTGGATCAAAAGGAAGATTTGCGGGAGATTCTCGACCGCATTCTTCCAGGTAAGTTCAGGTAACAGAAAATCATGCATTTTGCACAGAAGGTGAACGGTATGAAACGCAGAACAGCACGAGAAAAAGCAGTCCAATGCTTGTTTCAAATTGACATGGCGGACGTGACACTGGAAGACGCGATCGCGCTTGTCATGGAAGACAGCGAGGAAGACTCCCAGTACATGCGTTGGCTGGTAGAGCAAACGCTGAAGAATCTGCCGCAGATTGATGAAGAAATCAAAAAATACCTGCGCGGCTGGCAATTGGAGCGGATTGCCAATGTTGACCGCGCGATCCTTCGTCTGGCTTTCTTCGAAATGATGTTCGAAGAAGGCATTCCGGACAAGGTGGTTGTGAACGAAGCGATTGAGATCGCCAAATTGTTCAGCGACGAGCAGTCCCACCGCTATATCAACGGTGTGTTGTCAAGCTTTTTGCAAACGCGTCAAACGACGCAGTCGTAAGCGAGTGTGAGTGCAAATGACGAAGGTATTGTTGGGGATTGATACAAGCAACTACCGGACATCACTTTGCCTGGCAAGGGAAGACGGTCAGATTGTGGCAGAGGCCAAACGCCTCCTTCGTGTTAAGGAAGGAAAACGCGGTCTGCAGCAATCGGAAGCCGTCTTTCAGCATGTGATGAACCTGCCGGAACTAAGTGAGCAGATGAAGCTGATCGACTATGAAATCGTCGCCGTCTGTGTGAGTGAAAAACCGCGCCCCGTCGATCAGTCGTACATGCCGGTATTTAAGGTTGGGGAAGGGTTGGCCAAATCGCTCTCAGCGTATTTGCGGATTCCCTGCTATTTGACGACCCATCAGGAAGGGCACATTGCGGCGGGGGAATACACGGCGGACAAGCGTCCTTCTGGCGATACTTTTCTCGCCGTCCATCTTTCAGGGGGAACGAGCGAGATTCTGGTTTGCCGGAGGCAAAGAGCGGGCTATGAGATTGAAAAGATAGGCGGTACCGCAGATTTGCATGCCGGTCAATTGGTGGATCGAATCGGCGTCGCCTTGGGGCTTCCATTCCCGGCCGGTCCTGCATTGGAAGAATTGGCGCGTCAGGCGGCAGGGGATTTTCGCGTACCTTCTTCCGTTGAGGGCCTTTCGTTCAGCTTTTCCGGACCGGAGGCGTCACTTTTACGCGCTGTAGAAAAAAATGTCGCTCCCGCCGAGATTGCCCGTGCGACAGAACAGTGTGTGGCCAACACGTTGGAAAAAGCGCTGCGTGCAGCGGTGGAAGCCGGCTGGTCCAAGGAAATACTCATTGTGGGCGGCGTGGCAGCCAATCAGTACATACGCGAACGTCTGATCAAGCGGCTGGAACATCCGGCTGTGAGGGCGAAGCTTTTTTTCTCTGACCCCGTTTACTCCGGCGACAACGCCTACGGAGTAGCAATGCTCGGCTGGGCAAAACACAAAAACACGAACAATGAATCTAAATAAAGAATAAAGATTCGTCTTTACACAAAACCCTTCGAACAGTACACTAGAGACAACAGAACGAAGGAGGTTTCTTTCTCATGGCAGCCACAATCCTCGACGGGAAAGAAGTAGCGAAGTCCATCCGCGCGGAAATGACGAACGAAGTGGAGAACTTGAAAAAACAAGGGTTGACCCCAGGTTTGACTGTGATATTGGTAGGAGAAGACCCTGCCTCTCACTCCTATGTAAAAGCAAAAGAAAAGGCGTGCCAGGAGATTGGCATTCAATCCGAGGTCATTCGCATGGACGCTTCCATCAGTCAGAAAGAGCTGTTGGAAACAATCGAACGGCTGAACCAAAATCCGAACGTTCATGGCATACTGGTGCAACTGCCACTGCCATCCCATATCTCTGAACACGCTGTAATCGAGGCAATTCGTCCGGAAAAAGATGTGGACGGGTTCCACCCGATCAACGTGGGGAACCTGGTGATCGGCCAGGAAGCGTTTCTTCCCTGCACACCGCACGGCATCGTTGAACTGATCAAGCGCACCGGTACACGGCTCGACGGAAAACACGCGGTCGTCATCGGGCGCAGCAATATTGTCGGCAAACCGGTAGCCTTGCTTTTGCAGCAGGAAAATGCGACTGTAACGATGTGCCACTCCCGCACGAAAAATCTGGAGCAGCTTACCCGTCAGGCGGATATCCTCGTCGTGGCGGTAGGCAAAGCGCACATGATCGGTAAAGAGCACGTAAATCCGGGGGCTGTCGTCATCGACGTAGGCGTAAACCGCATGGATAGCGGAAAATTGGTCGGCGACGTCAAGTTCGACGAAGTGAAGGAAATTGCCGGCTTTATCACGCCGGTACCGGGCGGTGTAGGTCCGATGACGATCACCATGCTGTTGAAAAACACGATTGAGGCAGCGAAGAAACAAGCGTTGCTGCCAAACGGAGTAAAGGGATGATGGTATGACGACCCATCAGGTTTGGTCCGTCAGTGAACTAAACCGCTGTATCAAGCAGGTTCTTGAGCAGGACGACCGCTTGAGCGACGTCTGGGTGAGGGGAGAGATCTCCAATTTCACCCACCACTCCAGCGGCCATATGTACTTTACCTTAAAGGACAGGGACTCCCGTCTGAAAGTAGTCATGTTCGCGAGCCACAACCGATTTTTGCGTTTTCTCCCCAAAGATGGAACCAAGGCGATCGTGCGTGGTTCCATTTCTGCCTATGAGCGGGACGGTGCGTATCAGCTCTACGCGAGGGAAATGCAGCCGGACGGGTTGGGTTCGCTTTACCTCGCGTTCGAGCAGCTGAAGGCAAAGCTGTCGGCCGAAGGGCTGTTTGCACCCGAACGAAAACGTCCGCTGCCGCGCTTTCCGAAAAGAATAGGGGTAGTCACTTCTCCTACCGGGGCAGCGATTCGCGACATTTGCACAACCATCCGCCGGCGATATC
The DNA here is from genome assembly GCF_044759095.2 of Brevibacillus soli. NCBI lineage: Bacteria > Bacillati > Bacillota > Bacilli > Caryophanales > Paenibacillaceae > Brevibacillus > Brevibacillus soli. The sequence goes on along the minus strand of NZ_JBIYSM020000006.1, from coordinate 32,036 downwards.
CGCAGGCGGAAATCATTTTGTCGCCCGCCATTGTCCAGGGAGCGGAAGCCCCCTTCTCGATTGTCTCCGCCATCCACATCATCAATCGCCACCCGGAAGTGGACGTGTTGATCGTCGGCCGCGGCGGAGGCTCCATCGAAGAGCTGTGGGCGTTCAACGACGAGCAGGTGGCGAGAGCCATCGCTGCGTCGCGGATCCCTGTCATTTCCGCCGTGGGGCATGAGACAGATGTCACCATCGCCGATTTTGTCGCTGACGTACGCGCTGCTACTCCCACAGCTGCTGCAGAACTGGCGGTTCCGCACTACCTGGAGTGGGTGGAACGTCTCCATCAGCTGGAGGCACGTATGCATCGCGCCCTGCACGGCAGCCTGACGGAGCAGCGCAAGCGGCTGGAGCGGCTGCAGCATTCCTACGCCATGTGTCGTCCGCAGCGCCGGCTCGAGGAGGCGCAGCAGCGGCTGGACGCTTTGCAGCTGCGGATGGGACAAGCAATGAAACAGCTCGTGTCTCGCCGGCGTGAGCGGCTCCAGTTCTTTTCTCAACAGGTACAGCGCTATCGACTGAAAGACCAGACCGGCAAACGACGCGAGCAGCTCGAAAAAAACCGGCTGCGATTGCAGCAGCTGATCCACCAGCGGCTAAAGCAGTCGCGAATGGAATGGGTGGGACGGGTGGCCCAACTGGACGCATTAAGCCCGCTTAAGGTGATGCAACGGGGCTTTTCGTTGGTGTACAAGGACGGAGAGTTGGTCAAATCGGTCAATCAGTTTGCTCCAGGGGACAGTCTCGTGATACGATTAAGTGATGGCAGCGTGGCTGCAAACGTGGAACAGATATCCCGGGAGGAGAAGCAACATGGCTCGCAAGAAAGCAGAAAATGAGACTGACCTGCATTTTGAAGAAGCGATGAAGCGGCTGGAGGAGGTTGTCCGCCGACTGGAGGAAGGGGATATTCCTCTGGAGGAGGCAATTGTTCTCTATCAGGAAGGGGTAAACCTTTCCCGGATTTGCGGACAGAAATTGGATGCGATTGAAGCGAAAATTACACAGTTGGTCGAGGAAGACGGCCAGCTGAAGCAAAAACCGTTTCGCGTGGAAGGAGAGGCGTAATGGTCGGCTCTCTGAAAACCTATCTGGAAGAGAAAATCGCTTATATCGAACAACACCTGCTGCCGGGTTTGGAGAGGGAAGGCGTACCCGCAACGCTGTTTGAATCGATGAAATACTCTCTGCTCGCGGGCGGCAAGCGGCTTCGTCCGATGCTCGTCCTGGCGGTGCTGGAAGCCTTCGGCAAACCGCTGGAGCGTGGCATTCCGTATGCAGCCGCACTGGAGATGATACACACCTACTCTTTGATTCACGACGATCTCCCGGCGATGGATGACGATGATCTGCGCCGCGGGAAGCCAACCAATCACAAGGTATTCGGCGAAGCGACGGCGATTTTGGCAGGTGACGCACTTTTGACCCGGGCGTTTGGCTATATCGCTGAAGCTTATCTCGCTCACCCCGAAGTAAAGGCGGAGACGACGGTCAAGCTGGTGGCCGAATTAGGCAGAAGAGCCGGGGCTGCCGGCATGGTCGGGGGACAGATGGCAGATATCGAAGGGGAAGGAAAGCAGTTGTCGCTTGAGGAACTGGAGTACATCCATCTGCATAAAACCGGCGATCTGCTGATTGCGGCCCTGCGCGGCGGCGGCTATCTGGCCGAAGCTACTCCATCGCAAATGGACGCTCTTACCCGATACGGCCTGTGCATCGGCCTCGCGTTTCAAATTCAGGACGACATCCTCAATGTAGAGGGGAATGCGATGCTGCTGGGAAAAGCAGTTGGAAGCGACGCGAATCGCAAAAAAGCCACCTATCCCTCCCTGTTGGGACTGGAAGCATCCAAGCAGCGTCTGGCCGCCCTGGTTGCGGAAGCAAAAGGGGCAATCGCGGACGCAGGTCTTTCCCACTCGGCCCTGGCACCGCTCGCCGATTACGTGATGGAGCGGAACAAATAACGAAAGGAAAGCTGGTTTTCCGCAAAGGGAGACCAGCTTTTTGCTTGCGACAGGATGGCGCGTTTTGAACAAGAAAGTGGTGTTTTGCTAGAGAAACCGTTATAATGAATCAAGCCGAGTGAAGCGCTGCAGCATATCGATCACAGGAGAATGAGTGGAAAGTGAGGCATACCTATGCTGCTTACGAAGATCAATAGTCCTCAAGAATTGAAAAAATGTACGCTGCCACAGCTGTATACATTAGCAAACGAAATCAGACAGTTCCTGGTGGAGAACCTGGCGAAAACCGGAGGCCACCTGGCCCCGAACCTCGGAGTGGTGGAGTTGACCCTGGCTCTTCACTACGTATTCAACAGTCCGGTTGACAAGCTGATCTGGGACGTCGGGCACCAGGCCTATGTACATAAAATACTGACCGGTCGCCGCGAGCAGTTCCCGACCCTTCGCCAGTACAAAGGATTGTGCGGCTTTCCGAAGATGAGTGAAAGCCCTCATGACGTTTGGGAGACAGGGCACAGCAGCACCTCTCTCTCCGCGGCGATGGGAATGGCCACCGCTCGCGATTTGAAAAAGGAAAAAAACCACGTTGTCGCAATTATCGGGGACGGTGCCTTGACGGGCGGTATGGCCTTTGAAGCACTGAACCACATCGGTCATGAACGGAAAAACGTGATCGTCGTGTTGAACGACAACGAAATGTCGATTGCCCCCAACGTCGGGGCTCTGCACAACTATCTCGGCAAACTGCGCTCCGCCAACAACTACCAGCGAGCCAAGGACGAGCTGGAACATCTGCTGAAGTCGATCCCTGCAGTGGGCGGCAAGCTGGCGCAGCTGGCAGAGCGATTTAAGGACAGCATAAAATACATGCTGGTGTCGGGTATTCTGTTTGAAGAACTGGGTTTTACCTACATCGGGCCCATTGACGGTCACAACCTCGAGCTGCTGCTGGATTCGCTAAAAACGGCCTCGCAGACCAAAGGTCCGGTGCTGATCCACGCCATAACCAAAAAAGGGAAGGGGTACGCCCCGGCAGAAGCGGATTCGGTAAAATGGCACGGTGTGGGAACCTACAAGATCGAATCGGGCGATACTCCCAAATCAGCGCCGACATACACGTCGGTCTTTGCCGATACGATGATACGGCTCGCCAAGGAAGATTCGCGCATCGTGGCTGTTACCCCGGCCATGCCGGCCGGCTCCGGTTTGTTGAAGTTCGGCGAACAATTCCCGGAGCGGCTGTTTGACGTCGGGATTGCCGAGCAGCACGCCTGTACGTTTGCAGCCGGGCTTGCGACACAGGGCCTCAAACCGGTGTTCGCGGTCTACTCCACATTTTTGCAGCGTGCCTACGACCAGCTGATTCACGACGTGGCGCGGCAGAAGCTCAACGTCATCTTCGCGGTGGACCGCGCCGGGCTGGTAGGAGCCGACGGGGAGACCCACCAAGGGGTGTACGACATTGCCTTTATGCGTGCGATCCCCAACATGGTGATCATGGCGCCGAAGGATGAAAATGAACTTCAGCACATGATGAAAACAGCGATTGCCTACGACGATGGTCCGATATCGTTCCGTTACCCTCGCCTCAACGTCCGCGGGGTAAAAATGGATGAGGACATGCAGGTGCTGCCGATTGGAAAAGCGGAGATCGTCCGTGAAGGAAAGCGCGTCGCCATCCTTTCGTTCGGTCATATATTTGAAGTCGCAGAGAAGGCCGTTGACATACTCAATCAGGAAGGCATATACCCGATGCTGGTCAACGCCCGCTTCTGCAAGCCGCTGGACGAAGAGCTCCTGCTCCGTCTGGCCCAGGAGGGTTATGACATCATTACGGTAGAGGAAGGCTCGGTGATGGGCGGCTTCGGCAGCGCCGTACTGGAGTGCTACGCTCGCGCCGGCTATCACCAGGTAACCGTACAGACCATTGGCGTACCCGATTACTTCGTCGAGCACGGCAGCGTGAAGGAACAGCGTCAGGAAGTGGGACTCACGGCTGAAATGATCGTCGCGCGCGTCCGATCGCTTCTTCCGGTTTCAAAGGGCGTCGTGGAAGCATGAGAAAAGAACGCGTAGACGTATTGCTGGTTGAACGGGGACTGTTTGAGACGAGAGAAAAGGCAAAGGCGGCGGTGATGGCTGGGCTGGTTCTCGTCGGGAACGAACGCTGCGACAAGCCCGGGACCAAAGTGGCGGAAGACGCCGCCATTACGGTGAAGGGTGAAGTTCACCCGTACGTGAGCCGCGGCGGATTGAAGCTGGAAAAAGCCCTGCGGACCTTTGGCATTGACCTGAAGGGAAAAGTGATGATGGACATCGGGGCGTCCACCGGCGGGTTCACTGATTGCGCCCTGCAGCATGGAGCCAGATTGGTGTACGCCATCGACGTGGGCTACGGGCAGCTCGCCTGGTCGCTTAGACAGGATGAGCGCGTCGTGGTGATGGAGCGAACCAACTTCCGCCACATGAACCCGGACAACTTTACCCACGAGCTGCCTGATGCTGCTTCGATTGACGTGTCGTTCATTTCCCTGAAACTGATCCTGCCTGTTCTGTACTGCTTTTTGAAGCCGGGCGGGGAGGTTCTTGCGCTGGTCAAGCCGCAATTCGAAGCGGGCAAGGACAATGTGGGGAAAAACGGCATCGTTCGCGACCCACAGATCCACGAAGCCGTGTTGCGTGATATCGGCAGCTTTGCCCGGGAATTGGGCTTTCAGATCAAAGGCGTCAGCTATTCTCCGATTACCGGAGGAGAAGGCAACATCGAGTTTCTTCTGTATTTGCAAAAGCCTCCTGCAGTCGGCGGTTTGGAACCGGAAGCATGGCTCACCGAAGTAGAGCAGATTGTGCGGGCGGCGCACAAGGAATTGCGTTGAATAAGAGTCCCCTGGCGGTTTTGGGTACCGTCGGGGGACTTTTTTCTGTTTCCCAACCTTTTCGGGAAGAAAGGCGGCAAGAAGGGATAATCTAACGGTAGGGGAGGTGCAACCATGCCAAGATTTTGGCTCGTTCTTACTGCTTGCCTGTCCGTATTTGCAACCGCATGCCAGCCTTTGGCGAACCAACCTCAACAAATCCTGCAGCGCCCATCTGCAAGCACCTATTCGCTTCCAGACCAACAGCTTAAAACGTCGATCTTGAACCGGCACCGCAGTCTCACTCCCCGCTTTTGGGGCGAAAACGTCCCGGGCGTAAAGCGAAGGCTTGCCACAAAGGAGAAGGTGATCGCCTTAACCTTGAATGCCTGCGGCGGACCGAAGGGGGACCAGTACGATGCGGAACTGATGCATTTTTTGCGTCAGCAAAACGTTCCGGCGACGCTGTTCATCAACAGCCGCTGGATCGATGCCAACTATTGGACCTTCATGGCCCTGTCCCGCAATCCTTTATTTGAGATTGAGAACCACGGATTCTCCCATAAACCGCTCTCCGTCAACGGCAAACAGGCATTGGGAATTCAGGGAACGCGCAATCCAGGCGAAGCGGTTGACGAAGTTCTGAAAAACCACCGCAAAATTCAATGGAACACGGGACGGCAACCAAGGTTTTTTCGCTCCGGAACCGCATACTACGACGAGGTGGCCGTAAAAATCGCCAACGACTTGGGGGAAACGGTGGTCAATTACAACGTGCTCCCAGATTCGGGAGCGACCTTTACCAGTGAACAGGTAAAAAATGCACTTCTTTCGGCAAAACCGGGTTCGATTGTCCTGTTGCACATGAATCAACCGAAAAAGGAGACGGCAGAGGGCGTCAAGAAAGCAATACCTGAACTGAAACGAAGAGGGTTTCGTTTTGTAAAGCTTCAGGACTATCCATTGCAATAAAATAACCCACCCGGCAGTAGCTAACGCTTCACCCACTCGGCTCTAGCTAGCGCTGTGCCGAGTGGGGTCTTTTGCTGCGCCGGGCGGGGCCCCAAACCCTTTCCAAGTAAATGTATAGGTTGTTGATCTAATAAATTCCTATCTAGTCAATCAGCGCTGTCTTTGCAGCGCTTCTTTTTTTTATGCAAAAGTGGATGTATACTTGTATAAGGAATTTCCAAACCAACAACGTTTGGGGTGGCTGTGTGAAAACGATTGGAATCGTAGCAAATAAGGGGAAACCGGAAGCGCGGATTGTAGCCCGGGAGCTCCTCTACCTGCTGGAAGCAAGAGGGGCCCGCGTCGCGCTCGAAGAGAATATTGCAACCGATCTGGGCAGAACGGACATTGCAGCCACGGTCGATCAGCTCGGCCGGGATACTGACTTGGTTTGTGTCCTTGGCGGCGACGGAACGCTCCTGGGGATCGCCCGCAAGCTGGCGGGACAGTCACGGCCCATCCTGGGGATCAATTTGGGAACGCTCGGCTTCCTGTCTGAAGCGGAACCGGAGCATCTGCCGCACGCAGTGGACAATCTTTTATCCGGTGCCTATGACATTGAAGAGCGGACCATGCTGGAAGCGACACTTGTGCGAAATGGAGTCACGCTCGCCAGCTATACAGCCATGAACGATATCGGCATCGCAAAGGGATCGTTTTGCCGGATCATTCAATGTGCGGTCTATTTGGACGACGCGTATGTGGCCACGTTCAGCGGAGACGGTGTGATTGTCTCGAGTCCGACGGGATCAACCGCCTACTCGCTTTCTGCAGGCGGACCGATTGTGGCGCCCAACGTCGACATGCTGCTATTGACACCGGTAGCGCCGCATTCATTGACGGCCCGGCCGATGGTGTTGTCGGCTGATCAGGTGATTCGCATCGAAGTGGATGCGGTTCATCAGGAGATGGGTTTGTCCATCGACGGTCAGTTCGGCTATCGCCTGGAAATCGGAGACCATATTTACGTGAAGAAATCACCGCACGTCACACCGCTGATCCGGTGGAAAAAAGGCGCCTTTTTTGAAGCAATTCGAACGAAATTACAAGGTGAATGGGAGTAATGCAAATGAATAAAGGCCAAAGGCATATTAAAATTCGCGAAATCATCAGCAACAACGAAGTGGAGACGCAGGATGAGCTGGTGGACCGCCTCCGGGAATCGGGCTTTAACGTAACCCAGGCAACGGTGTCCCGTGACATCAAGGAACTTCATTTGATTAAAGTTCCGCTCCCGGACGGTCGGTATAAATATTCAATGCCGACCGAGCAAAAATACAATCCGACACAAAAGCTGAAACGGATGCTGGTGGACTCCTTTGTGAGTATGGACCACGCCGATCATTTCATCGTGCTGAAAACACTGTCGGGCCATGCGAATGCCGTTGCTGAGCTGATTGACAACCTGCCTTGGCAGGAGATCATGGGCACCATCAGCGGTGACAATACGATATTAATCATTTGCCGTTCGAAGGATGTTTCAGAAGAAGTCGCGCAACGCTTTATGGACATGATGTAAGGGTGGGTTGACAGATGCTCGTTGAATTGTCCATTCGCAACTTCGCTATCATTAAATCGGTTACGATTTCCTTTCAACGCGGCCTGAACATTCTCACCGGGGAGACGGGGGCGGGAAAATCCATCATTATCGATGCGCTCGGACTTCTTCTGGGAGGACGAAGCTCTGCCGACTTTGTTCGTCACGGAGAGACCCGGGCGGAAGTGGAGGGATTGTTTGAACTGCCGCCAGGCCATCCGGCGCTGGGCATATGCGAAAGCGTCGGAGTGCAGGTGGAAACGGACGGGATGCTGGTCGTGCGCCGCGACATTTCCAGCCAAGGAAAAAGCATTATTCGCATCAACGGTCAACTTGTGACACTGGCCATGCTGCGAGAACTGGGACCGTGGCTGGTCACCGTTCACGGTCAGCACGATACCCATGCCCTCATGCAGTCGGACAAGCATATCAACTGGCTGGACGCCTACGGCGAGGCACGGCTGGATGCTGCGAAAAAAGAGTATACCCAGCTTTATTCAGCGTATCGCCGCACGCGTCAGGATCTGGAACGGATGGCCCGAAACGAGCGGGAGCTGGTTCAGCGCATCGACCTGTTGAGCTATCAGCTGAACGACATCGAGTCGGCATCCCTGCAGCCGGGGGAAGATGAAAAGCTGCTTTCGCAACGGAAAAAGTGGATGAATATCGAAAAAGTATACGCCGGTATTCAAGACGCTTACAACGCTCTGTACGGTGATCAGCGGGGGATGGACTGGCTGGGTCACGCCATGAGCGAGCTGGAACGACTCGTGCCATACGAAGAAAATCTGGCGCCGATCTTGGAAACTGTGCAGACCGCCTATTACCAGATGGAAGATGTCGTTGCCCAACTGCGCCAGATGAGCTACAACATGGACTTTGAGCCGGAGCAGCTGGCGGAAGTGGAGCGACGGCTGGATGTGATTCAATCCTTGAAACGCAAGTACGGCAAAAGCGTCGACGACATTTTGGAGTACGCTGCGGCTATTCAGGACGAATTGGAAGAAATTCAGCATTACGACGATCGACTGCAGCAGCTGGAAGCACGCTTGCGTGAACTGGCTGCAGATTTGGCGGTGGAAGCGCTGGAGCTGTCCATGATCCGGCGTGAGTGCGCGGAACGGCTGGCTTTTGAAATTGAGCAGCAGCTGAAGGAACTGCACATGGAACGGGCACGCTTTGCCATTGAAGTCCGGCAGACAGCGGATGAACACGGTGTTGAAATCGAGGGCGTCAAACGGTATGTGGACGCCAACGGGATGGACCAGGTAGAGTTTCTGATTTCTCCCAATCCCGGAGAGCCGCTGCGTCCATTGGCCAAAATCGCATCAGGCGGGGAACTGTCCCGTGTCATGCTGGCGATCAAGACCATTTTGGCAGGTACCGATCAGGTGGAGACACTGATTTTTGACGAGGTAGACACCGGGGTAAGCGGACGGGCTGCCCAAGCGATTGCGGAAAAACTGGCACGGGTCGCTCAAAAGCGGCAGGTGCTGTGCATCACTCATCTGCCGCAGGTTGCGTCGCTAGCCGACGCCCATTTCCTGATCCGCAAAGAAATGAGCGACAATGAGACGATGACCGTCGTGCAACCGCTGAGCGATGAGGAGCGTGTCGTTGAGCTGGCACGAATGCTTGGCGGAGCGGAAGTGACCGCGAAAACGAAAGAGCATGCCCAGGAGATGATTCTGTTGGGCAGACAACGAAAAGCTGTCAATTGAATTGGACGGCTTTTTCTTTTGGAGTCTTACCGGACGCAGCATCCGCTTGGACGGGTGGGGAATTTTCCTGACATAATCCATCAGTCCGTCGGCAACATTATTAGTACATAAGGTGGAGGTGTAGTCGTAGGTGTAGGTAGGGAACGTAGGAGTGATTGCAGGTGATCCGTCACAACAGAAGAAAATGGATGGGAAGTTTGCTTCTGCTCATCACAGCGATAATCGTAAGTTCAACCCCGTTCCGCGACCTTTCTTCGTTTCCCCGAGAATTGCGCATGTTTGAGGGGTCTTTGCAGCAACTACGCGTATCTATGCCTGTCATGGGTACACTGATTAACAGCAATCCGGATATTTTGCACGTAAACGGCACAAAAGCGCGAGAGGTCTCCATCGATCTCAGCAAACCGTTGTCCGTTGAACCCAGGCAAGCAGGCGAAGCTCAATTGCAGCTGAAGTGGAACAATATACCGCTCAAAGCGGTCAAGGTGAATGTTCTTCCCGATTTGCGGGTAATCCCCGGCGGCCAATCCATCGGCGTCAAGCTTCAAACGGCAGGCGTCCTGGTAGTTGGACATCATCTTGTGAACAGCGGAAAGGACAAGCTCTCCCCAGGAGAACAAGCGGGTGTTCATGTCGGGGACATGATCATCAGAATGAATGATCTATACATCAACGATATGTCGGATGTGAAAAAGCTGGTCAATGAGGCCGGAGTTAAGAACGAGCCTCTGCAGCTTCTGGTGGTACGCGGCAAGGAAAAGCTGTCCCTTCAACTGACACCGGCCAAGGACAACAAGGACGAAGAGTACCGCATGGGGTTGTACATCCGCGACTCTGCTGCCGGAGTGGGTACACTCACGTTTTACGAACCGAAATCAAAAGCGTACGGAGCTCTCGGTCACGTGATTTCGGACGTCGATACCGGTCAGGCGATCGTCGTGGGGGACGGGCAGATTGTCCAGGCCAGTGTCACCTCCATTGAGAAGGGGCAAAGCGGCAACCCTGGAGAGAAATTCGCCCGCTTTTACAACGAAAGCCAGGTTCTCGGTTCCATCTCGAAAAATACGCCGTTTGGGATTTTTGGGAAGATGAAGGAAGAACCGAAGCGAAGCTTGTACAGAGAGCCGATCCCTATCGCGCTGGCCGAACAGGTAAGGGAAGGGCCGGCGAAAATATTAACCGTGCTGGACGGACAGCAGGTAGAGGAGTTCGACATCGAGATCGTCAACGTGGTGAAACAGCATTTTCCGGCAACAAAAGGGATGATTATCAAAATCACGGACAAGCGGTTGCTGGAGAAGACGGGCGGAATCGTGCAGGGCATGAGCGGAAGCCCGATTATTCAAAACGGAAAAATGGTTGGGGCAGTGACACACGTGTTTGTCAACGACCCCACATCAGGATATGGCTGCTACATTGAGTGGATGTTGCAGGATGCTGGGGTGTCTGTCCGGACCGTGACAAACGCCCGGAACGTCGAGGAAAAGGCAGCATAAAATGAATATCAGAGGAGACCGCCGCTTTTTTCCGGCGGTTTTTTCTTCTATGGATTTGTAAATTTGTCGAAATATCGGAAAAATCATTCAATCTTTCGTCATTGGCAGGAACTGCATTTGCCTTGTCGAATAATTTTTAGTGTAAAGACGGTATGGACTTTTTTCCACATAAACTTCTGAGATCCGCACACGCACCTTCTTTCCAAACAGACCGAGATTGTAAGGAGGAACGAACTTGAGCAAGATTGAAGTGTTATTGGCAGACGACAATCGGGAATTTGTAAATTTGTTGGAGGAGTACATCAGCAGCCAGCAAGATATGAGCGTCATGGGTGTCGCGTACAACGGAAATGACGTCATCCGCTTGTTGCAGGAACGCGTGCCGGACATTCTCATTTTGGATATTATTATGCCGCATTTGGACGGATTGGCCGTGTTGGAACAAATTCAAGCGATGCGATTGTCCCCGCAACCTAAAATCATTATGCTGACCGCTTTCGGTCAGGAAGAGATTACGAAAAAGGCAGTGGAGCTGGGTGCTTCCTACTACATCTTGAAGCCGTTTGACATGGAAGTGCTGGCACAACGCATCCGTCAGATCATCACCAGCAAGGCGACCGGCTCATTCGTATCCGCAGTAAAACCGCAAACCACGCTCGCCGTCAAAGGGCGCAACCTGGACGCCTCCATCACCAACATCATTCACGAAATCGGTGTGCCGGCTCATATCAAAGGCTACCTGTACCTGCGTGAAGCAATCACCATGGTGTACAACGACGTGGAACTGCTCGGGTCAATTACAAAAGTGCTCTACCCGGACATTGCCAAGAAATTCAACACCACCGCCAGCCGCGTCGAGCGTGCCATCCGCCACGCGATTGAAGTGGCCTGGTCCCGCGGCAATCTGGACTCCATCTCCAATCTGTTCGGCTACACCATTTCCAATACGAAGGCAAAGCCGACCAACTCCGAGTTTATCGCGATGGTGGCGGACAAGCTGCGGATTGAGGCGAAGATCAGCTAAGAGAGACGGGGCAGGGGTTGAACCCCATACATTTTTTCATCTCACCCGATAAATCAATTTGATTTATTGGGTTTTTTCATTTCAATAGCAGCCTGTAACTCATCTTGGCTTCGTTCGCTGAATAGAATGAGGAAATCGGAGGGGGGATATGTATGTCCCGGGGACTGATTTGGATTCACGTGAAAAAACTGGGAGTATCTTTTCTCGCAGCAATACCATTCTGATTGGACCATCGCTTTTTTTCTTATACGGTTTCTTCAACGATTTAATGGGGGATTACATACGGTTATTCACCTAAACAGTCAAAACAAGTGCATATTTCATTACCATTTGGGAACAGGAGTGGAACAAATGCATTCCAGTACGGTCATCACCGACCCGCTATACGGCACATGGAACGTGGACGGCGTCCTGGCAGAGTTGCTTCTCTCCCGGCCGGTCCAAAGGTTGAAACGCATTCACCAAGGGGGAGCCAGCTATCTGGTGAACCCGATCTGGAACGTGACAAGGTATGAACATTCTGTAGGCGTCATGCTGCTGCTTCGCAAGCTGGGAGCCGGATTGGAAGAGCAGATCATGGGGCTTCTTCACGATGTCTCTCACACCGCATTTTCCCATGTGGCGGATCTTGTTTTTCAGAATCAACAGGAAGATTTTCACGAGCAGATTTTCGAGCAGGTGGTGCTGCATTCCGATGTTCCGGAGATTTTGGACCGCCATGGCCTGCAGGTAACTGACCTGTTCCAAAAATCGTTTCCGCTGCTGGATCGGCAGCTTCCCGGGCTGTCGGCAGACCGGATCGACTATACGCTGCGCGACATGTACAGCTACGGCAAAACGACCAAACGGGAAGTGGATCAGTTTTTGGAATCGCTGATCGTACAGGAAGGCATTATCTGCACCGATTCCATCCCTCGCGCGGAATGGTTCGTGCAGTTGTTCTATCAGGAAGTGATTGAGTTTTTTCTCGATCCGCTCAACCTCTACGGCTATGAGATGCTTTCACAGGCGATCCGCCTGTCACTGGAGAAAGGTGTGTTAAACCGCGAGCATCTCCTGTTGGATGACGAAACCGTCATGGGTCGCATGAAAGAGAGCGGGGACCCGCAAATCGTTCCGCTCCTGGAACGCATTCATCCCCGGGTGCGGGTGACGGAATCGAAAACCAATTACCAGTTTCATCGAATCAACAAACTTCGCACGATCGACCCTGATGTGTTGATCGAAGAAGGCAGGCTCATTCGGGCGTCAGAGGCGTCCAATCGTGTGAAAATCCAGACGGAACAAGCCCGCAAACGCGCATTGGCCGGGACGTACGTCAAAGTTTTGGATTGGTGAATGGGAAAGAACCATGTACAATAGAGAAAAGACGGTTTGAGAAAGTAGGTGTTGCAGTAGTGAGCACGCTCATCGAAATCCTGGAGTATAATCGCGAGTTTGTCGACCATAAGGAATATGAAAAGTATCACACGACCAAATTCCCCGATAAACGGCTCGTCGTTCTCTCTTGCATGGACACACGTCTGGTAGAGCTGCTGCCAAAGGCGATGAATTTGAAAAACGGCGATTTCAAACACGTCAAAAGTGCGGGAGCGATTGTTTCCCATCCCTTCGGCAGTATCATGCGAAGCATTCTGGTTGCGATTTACGAACTAAATGCACAAGAAGTCATTGTCGTCGGCCACTACGACTGCGGGATGAGTACCATCAACGCAGAGCAGATGCTGGAAAAGATGAGGCAGCGAGGCATTTCTGAGGAGACGATCGGCGTCCTTCAAAACTCAGGAATCAATCTGGGAAAATGGCTGCACGGCTTTGATGATGTGGAGGAAAGCGTAAAGACAAGCGTGGAAACGATACTCAATCACCCTCTGCTTCCCGCAGGAATACCCGTTCATGGTTTGATTATTGATCCGGTAACAGGGAAGCTGGATTTGATCGTGAACGGATACGAGCGGACACCGAGATGAATCAGGCTCGGTTACAGCCCATCAACCGGCGCCGGTTTCTTAAGCGGGGATTGATGTGGCTGGCAGCGGCAGCAGGCCTCGCGGTCGGTGGCGGAGGGTACTCGGTTTTGGTTGAGCGCCGCTGGCTGATGATACGTTCCCTGGCACTGACGCTTCCGTCTTTGCCGAACCCGTTCAAGGGTGTGAAACTGGTGCAGTTCAGCGACGTTCATCTCGGGCATTATTACGAGGCGCAGGACCTGCAAAAGATTGCTGAACTCATATTGAAGCAGCAGCCTGATGTGATTTGCTTCACCGGTGATTTGGTCGACGAAGATCATGAAGAGCTGGCACAAGTCGTACCCGTCTTGCAAAAAATGGAGGCGCCCTTGGGCAAGTTTGCCGTGTTGGGCAACCACGACTATCGGGCGGGTGCCGGCAGGGTGGTGAAAGCTCTGGAACGGGGAGGATTTCACGTCCTTCGAAACAGCCATGTTCGCGTGCAGCGGAATGGTTCCTCTCTCTATATGGCGGGTGTGGACGACGCGCTGTATGGCGATGCTGATTTGCCCCGAACCTTGCAGGGAATCCCGGATCAGGCGTGTACCATACTCCTGGCTCACGAACCGGATGTGGCTGTCCGCGCAGCCGCTCATCCCGTTGCCCTGCAGCTCTCCGGTCACAGTCACGGCGGCCAGGTGCGGCTGCCGTTTTGGGGCCATGTGCTGACACCGCCTCTGGCTCGAAAATACGTGGACGGGTGGCACGCCGTGGAGGAAAGTAGACTGCAGGTATTCGTGAACCGAGGGCTGGGTACGACGATTTTGCCGATCCGGTTTCTATGCCGTCCTGAACTGACCGTAATCACACTGAACTAGTACATCGTTTTAACCCACTGGACAAACCTTTGAAAAGGTTCGTCCTCTTTTTTGTGGTGCAAATAGGCGATCAGAGTGGGACGGGTCAGTTCGCCGCCGGCTATATCATGTCCGACGAGGCTGCCGTTTTGCAATTCCTCTTGTATGGTGCGCTCGGGCAGCATGGTGACCCCGAGGTTTTGCTGCACCATTTTTTTTACGGCACTGAAGCTGTCCAACTCCATGATGACGTTGGGATACACGCCGTTTTGAGCGAGAAAACGGTCGACTCGCTGGCGAAACGGAGCGGTATGATTGCCAAACGCGATCACTTCCTGCCTGCCCCAGTGGGCCATGCCGGGAAACTCGTTCGCCCAACCGTGCTCGGGGGAAATGACCAGCAAAATCCGGTCGTCCGGGAGGAACTCCTGATGCAGCTGCGGGTGATAAACCTCACTGCCCAGAAAGGCAAGATCCGCGGTGCCTGTCAAGAGCGAAGTGATGGACTCTTCAAACAGCGTGGAGCGAACGTAACAGGTGAAATGCGGATGGGCCTTGCGGTACTCGCCGATCAGCCGGGGCAATTCATAGGAGGCGAAAGCTTTTCCGGCAACGATGGAGAGCGATTGGCGAGACTCCTTTTCGCGCAAAAAGGAGCGCAGATGTTCCACCACCGACGTGGCGACCGGCATAAGCCGACGCCCTTCGTCTGTCAGGGTCACACCTGCTGCCGTACGAACAAAAAGAGGCGCCCCTACATACCGTTCCAGCTGCTTTAACCGGTGTGTCACGGTCGATTGGGCAAGAAACAAGGCGTTGGCCGCCCGGTTGATGGAACCAAATCGCGCGATATTCAAAAACACCTCCAGGCTTTCCAGATCCAAAGGACTCTCCTGCCTTTCTGTTATCGATACGATTGATAACCTGCTATCGATATTCTATAACAAAGAAGGGGATTTTTGGAATATAGTGAAGGCAGGAGGTGGTTATATGAAGCGGAAAGATGAAGTAAAGCAAGCAGTACTGTGCGGCCGGGTGGGCAGTTTGTGTTCATCGACAACGTAGCCCCTGAGAAATCGGAGTGGGGCCTGTTTATGAACCGGGTGGAGAAGCTGCGTGACGACAGCCACGTTTGCTGCCTGACCGTCTCCCGATGGCAGGACTTGTTCGACAAGTTCGGCCTGACGGAGGAGAAGGCCCGTCTTCGTAAAAAGCGTTTCGCCTTTTCCTCATGGGTCAGAAGGACGGCGGAATCGGAGGAGCAGGTGCAGCTGGTCGAAAGCGTGCTGTTACACGCCGATGAGGAGACCGCCCGTTCCTTCGACATTCAGATAGATGGCGGCAAGATCGTGTCCCACCAAATCGACGAATGGATGGTACTTTGTACAAAAGGAGATATCAATCGATGAGCTATCAATTTTTGGGGCTGGATCACGTACAATTGGCAGCACCGGCAGGCTGTGAAGAAGAGGCTCGCCATTTTTTCCGAGACGTACTGGGGATGCCGGAGGTGCCGAAGCCGGAAAATCTGCGGAAGCGCGGCGGTGTCTGGTTCCAGTGCGGCCCACAGACCATACACATCGGTGTGGAGACGCCCTTCACCCCGGCGAAAAAGGCGCACCCGGCATTTGTCATACAAAATATGGAAGTCCTTATGCAGCGCTTGACAGAATTGCAGGTGGAGATCAAAGTCAATGAAGAAATTCCGGGGGTCAAACGCTTTTTTATCGACGATCCATTCGGAAACCGGCTTGAATTTATGGAAGTCGGTGATCGGTCATGACGATCCATTTTCACGAAGAAAAAAACAGAAAGTCCTATGCCGTCCGAACGGCCAGCCGGGACTGGCTGGACGCATTTCAAAAATGGGTGACGCCCGCAGGGAAAACCGTGATCGATCTTGGATGCGGCGGCGGGATCTACAGTAAGGCCTGGGCGGAGTTGGGAGTCGCGCGAGTCATCGGGGTCGATTTTTCCGAAGTGATGTTACAAGCAGCGGAGGAGAATTGTAAAGGCTATGACAACATCGCGTTTTGGCAGGGAGATGCGCTGGGGACAAGACTGCCGGACGGATGTGCCGATATTGTTTTCTGCAGGGCGGTGATTCACCACCTGTCCGACCTTGGCCCCTTCTTCTCTGAGGCGAAGAGGCTGCTTGTTCCAGGCGGCGTCTGCATCGTGCAGGATCGTACGCTGGAGGATGTCATGTTGCCGGGAAGTCCTGAGCACCTTCGAGGGTACTTTTTCAGCTGCTTTCCCCGGCTGTTGGACGTGGAAGCTGCCCGTCGGCCGCAGCTGGAGGCGGTTTGCCGGCACATGGCGGGATCGGGCTTGCAGATGGTACAAGCCCATTCCTTGTGGGAGACGCGGCGTGAGTACAACGACTTTGCACAACTGGCCGAGGACTTGGCCGAGCGAACGGGCAGATCCATTCTCCACGAGCTGTCTGACGCGGAATTGAATGATTTGATTGCCGAGATCAAAAGAGAAGTCGGCGATCAACACCCGATCCGGGAGAAAGACCGTTGGACGGTGTGGACCGGGATCACGACGTGAGCATGCCCATTTGACCCACAATTGTGAAATCGTTTGTCACAATTCCTGATTCGACTTGTTTCGCAAATGGGTAGACTATATAATGGGAAGTGCCATTCTATTCCGGAGCGCTTATTTTGGTAAAGGAGTTGTCGTATCTCATGAATCTGTTTGATATTCTCATGTTCGTATTTACGTTCTTTATCGCCTGGGGCACCATCCGCTCCATCAAGGCCAAAAACAAGTTTGCTGTCGGTTTCGGGCTTGTTTCCCTCGCAGTGTTCCTGTTTTCGGACGGCTTGATCATCTACTACGCAACCCAAGGTTAATCGTCCCGATCACAACATGTGTAAGAGGCTGTGCCGTTAGTGGCACAGTCTCTTTTTCTTTTTCTCTGCATGACGAACGGAAATTTTTAGCATAATAGGGGATGGAGGTGGGAGCTTTGGGTAAGCGCAAGCGCGCCTGTACGCTTACATGCCTGTCTGTCGTTGCGGCGGACCGCAAGACCAAGCAGCTCTGCAAGCGTATCCAGCCGAATCAGATCGTCCTTTTGCAGCACGCCGACGTCGATGAGGTGGCTGCCCAATCGCTGCTTGACGCCCGTGTCCAGGCCGTTGTCAACCTCTCTCCTTTCCTGACCGGTACATATCCCGCGGAAGGAGCGAGACGGCTTCTGGAAGCGGGTATTCCTCTGTTTGAGGTCGTATCAGCATCGGTTCCGCATTTGATGGAGTGCATGGACGGCAAGCTGGGAGCCATCGCAGGGGAAGAGCTCTATTTGAAAAGCGGAAAGAGCTGGCAAGCGGTTGCCGCCTTGCGCACAATTAGCCCCAAGGACGTCGAAAACAAATGGCAGGAGGCGCATGAGCGTCTTGACCAAACCCTTTCCGCTTTTATCGACAACACGCTGACCTATGCCAGCTGGGAGAAAGATTTGTTTCTAAAGCCCCTTCGCAAACTGCCGCTCAAAACCAGCATGAAGAACCGTCATGTCGTCGTAGTGGTTCGCGGCAAGCACTACAAGGAAGACTTGCGCATGCTATCTTCATACATACGAGAGTATCGACCTGTGATCATCGCGGTAGATGGCGGAGCAGATGCCCTTTTGGAGTACGGGTACATCCCGGATCTTACAGTGGGGGATATGGACAGCATCTCGGATGGGGCACTGATGAGCGGCACGGAAGTAGTGGTTCACGCCTTCCCGGACGGCCGCGCTCCCGGAAAACAGCGGGTGGAGGCGCTGGGCGTTTCGTATCATCTGCTGCCGGCCCCCGGCACGAGTGAAGATGTCGCCATGCTGCTTGCATTTGAAGAACAAGCGCAGCTGATCGTCACCATCGGAACCCATACCAATATGATCGATTTCCTCGAAAAGGGGCGTAAAGGGATGGCCAGTACACTCCTGGTGCGTACGAAAATCGGACCCAAACTGATTGATGCCAAAGGAGTAAGCCAGTTGTATCAGCCGCGACTCTCCTGGAATGTATGGGTGTGGTTTGTCGCCGCTTCGCTGGTTCCCATCGGGGCCATACTCGCCGTCAACCCTGTTACCCGCCACGTCGCACAGATGCTTTGGATGCAGTGGCGCACACTGTCTTTTTAGGGAGAGAGTCCCATGATCCATATTCGCTATCACCTGATCACTGTAGCAGCCATTTTTCTCGCGCTCGGAATCGGCATTTTGCTTGGAGGCACCGCCGGACAATCGTGGTTTGCGCTGAAGGAACAGGAGTTTCTCAGCAGCATGGAGGCGAAATACGACAAGGCCCTGAAAAGCAACAACGAGCTGAAGCAGCAGTTGAATCAACTGATCGTGCAAATCGAACAAAGCAATCAGGAAGTGATACACTTGATGGCGGTTCGCTACGCCCAAGACTTGCAGGGCAGCAAGGTGTACGTGTGGCACCCGGACGAGATGCGACTCGACCATTTGAAACGTATCCTGTTTACGGTTGGAGTCGAGATGATTCCCTATCAACAGGGACGTGTTCCGCTCGATTGGCCGCTTCTTGTGTTTGGACGGGAAAAACCGCCATGGTTGACCGAGCTGCCGGCATCATGCCATTGGTTGCACGTCGAGCAGCTGCCTGACTCTCCATCCAGGCAGTGGAAGCTGTTGGAAGACGTGCAGACGCTCTTAAAGGAAAAGAGGTTGGAACGTGAAAAAAGTTAGCGTCGTCATACCCGCCTACAACGAAGCCAAGCACATCGCCAGCACGCTGAAAGCAATCCGTCAGAACGTTGCGTGCCACGAACTGATCGTGGTGGATGACGGCAGCGCTGATGAGACGGAAGCGCTGGCGCGTACCTGGGCCGATGCGGTCATCCGTTTGCCGCTAAACAGGGGAAAAGGCTTCGCCCTGCAGACGGGATGGCAGCGCGCGGCGGGTGACATCGTGCTGCTGTTGGACAGCGATTTGGGAGAGAGCGCGGGACAAGCGGAACAACTGCTGCAGCCTGTCCAGGAAGGGATGTGTGACATGGCTATTGCCGTACTGCCGGTTCCCGAGAACAAGGGCGGTTTCGGCCTGGCCAAAGGGTTGGCCCGTCACGGGATTCGCATGCTGACCGGCTACCAGCCGATGGCGCCGCTGTCCGGTCAGAGGGCCGTTCGTCGCGAAGTGCTTCAACGGGTGAGGCGATTGGACCGAGGTTTCGGCATTGAAGTCGGGCTGACTGTAGACGTCCTGCGAGCGGGCTATCGTGTGATGGAAGTGCCAGTCTCCTTTACTCATCGCGTGACGGGAAACGACCTCGCGGGATGCATGCATCGCGGAAAGGAATTCGTAGCGATTGGCCGGGCGCTTTGCCGGAAGTGGTGGGAGGGAGGTTCATGCAGGTAACGGTGCCGGTATTGCTCGGACTCGGTGTACCTGGCCTGCTGCACTTGATGGGGTTCACCCTGATTGGCCGTTGGCTGGGGAGCGCGGGCATGATACGCAAAAACTATCAGGGAGAAAACGTATTGACGGCCGGGGGAGTCTTTCTTGCCGTCTATTCTGCGATTCCTGCCGTTATACTATTTTTCGTCTCCGGCCTGGAAAGCGAAGCAACGGTATGTTTGACCGGCTCGCTCGCTGCCGCTCTCTTTGGATGGCAGGATGACCGTTCACCGGATCGGGACAAGGAGGCAAAAGGGTTTCGCGGACACCTCCGCATGCTCTGGCAGGAGCGAAGAGTAACCAGCGGTCTGTGGAAGGCGGTGGGCGGAGGGATCACAGCCTTGCTTGTCTCTAACGCGTTATGTGACGGTTTTGTTTTGGTAATGGTCACCGCCGGTTTGCTCGCCTTGACGACCAATTTGGTCAATCTGTTCGATCTGCGGCCCGCCCGTGCCATCAAGGTGTTTTGGCTGCTTCTTGCGATTTCCTTTGCTGTCGGTTTTCCGATGTCGGTTCAGCTATCGGGATGGGGTTGGATCCTTCCCGTTCTCACCGCTACGATTTTGCTGTTCCCGTACGATGCACGCGGACGTCTGATGCTCGGGGACACGGGCGCAAACTACCTGGGCTTCGTCGCCGGATCGTGTCTGGTCACCAATGCGCCGTTTTCGGTGCAGGCAGGACTGCTTGTGCTGTTCGCGGCCCTTCATCTGATTGCCGAGCGCGTCTCCTTTTCCCGCGTCATTCAATCGGTAGAATGGCTGCGTCGGCTTGATCAGTGGGGAAGGCAGAAACCGCGGAATCAGACGGATAGGATGTGATTCTCATACGTTCGAGTAACGTTCCCTCCCGTTTAAAAAAATAGAACCGAGCTTAGCCCGGTTCTATTCGTCGTCTTCTTCACGCTGCATGAAACGCGGCTGGACGCGGTTGCGCTTGCGATCGTGATGCAGGATAA
This sequence comes from Brevibacillus soli, assembly GCF_044759095.2. Classification (NCBI taxonomy): domain Bacteria; kingdom Bacillati; phylum Bacillota; class Bacilli; order Caryophanales; family Paenibacillaceae; genus Brevibacillus; species Brevibacillus soli. The sequence goes on along the minus strand of NZ_JBIYSM020000006.1, from coordinate 11,196 downwards.
AGCCGCCGATAAAGCCGACAGGAACGGCAAACAGAAGCAGCCCCAGCAGGAACTTCCCCCAAAGAAATCCGCCAGCCTCCGGTGAAAACGAAAAAAAGAACGCATCGCGCATCAGCTTTATCCCATATACGGCAATGGATGCCGGAATCACCATGATGAGAAGAGCGACCAGTTTTTGACCGATCAAGGTTGTTCACACCCTTTCACTCATGTTCCTCCAACATCATAATGGATTCCCCCTTTCCTTGTCCATGGAAACCGGCCGTTCACTATCCATCAGCTTTCCGTTACGGTAAAATGAAAGGGATCTGCATGAGAGAAAAGAGGGGACCCATATGCACAAGCTGCTCATCGTCGGAGCAGGTCGCGGCGGTACAGCATTACTCCGCATGCTGAGCAACATGGAGAAAATGAACATTGTCGCAGTGATCGACCACCGGGAGGATGCGCCGGGAATCCAGTTGGCGAAGTCGTTGGGAATTGAAGTGGGAACCGATTATCTTCCCTATCTGGATCAGGAACTTGACGTCATTTTGGAAGCGACCGGCGATCAGGCGGCGTACGAGCGGATCTTGCGGTTAAAACGGGATGAGACCGCGCTTATTCCCGGCACGTTCACGAAAATTGTCATGAGGCTGATTCGGGAACGGGACGAACTCATCGAAAAGCTGACGCAAAACAAGCGGGAGTACGAGACCATGCTCAACTCCACGCATGACGCCATTATCGCCGTGAACCGCAGGGGGATCATCACGCTGTTCAACAAGGCTGCGGAACGATTGATAGGAATTGATGCGAAGGAGGTGCTGGGGACCAAAGCGTCCGACAGCATCCCCAATACTCGTTTACATATTGTACTGGAGTCGGGACAGCCCGAATTGAACCAGGAGCAGGAGCTGCCCAACAAGACGCGAATCATCACCAACCGGGTTCCGGTTCGGAGTGAACGGGGCCAAGTCGTCGGTGCCGTTGCCATCTTCCGGGACATCACCGAGGTGATGGCGCTGGCGGAAGAAGTGACCGATTTAAAGGAATTGAAAAGCATGCTACAGGCGATTATCCATTCGTCAGACGAAGCCATCTCCGTAGTGGACGCCAACGGGTACGGGCTTTTGTTCAACCCCGCATACACCCGTTTGACCGGGCTGTCTCCGGAGGATGTCATCGGCAAGCCGGCGACGGTGGACATGTGGGAGGGCGACAGTATGCACATGCAGGTACTCCAGACGAAGAAGCCTGTCCGCGGCGTTCCGATGAAGCTCGGGCCAAAGCGCAAGGACGTGGTCGTCAATGTCGCGCCGGTAATGGTAGACGGCAAGCTGAAAGGAAGCGTCGGCGTCATCCATGACATCTCCGAGTTCAAGCGACTGACGGAAGAGTTGGAAAAAGCCCGCCGCATCATCCGTACACTGGAGGCAAAATACACCTTCACGGACATCATCGGCCTCAGCGAGCCGATGCAGGCTGCCATCGAACAGGCGCAGAAAGCGGCGCTGACACCTGCAACTGTGCTCTTGCGCGGTGAATCCGGCACGGGCAAGGAGCTGTTTGCCCACGCCATTCACAACGCGAGCGAGCGGAAGTACAACCAGTTTATTCGGGTCAACTGCGCCGCGATCTCCGAGACGCTTTTGGAAAGCGAGCTGTTCGGCTACGAGGAAGGCGCTTTTACCGGAGCGCGCCGCGGCGGCAAACGGGGGTTGTTTGAAGAAGCGAGCGGCGGCACCATTTTTCTGGACGAGATCGGGGAACTGTCGATGAGTATGCAGGTGAAGCTGCTGCGCGTCCTGCAGGAGAGGGAAGTGGTTCGCGTCGGGGGTACCAAGGCCGTCGAGATTGACGTCCGCGTCATCGCAGCCACACACGTCAATCTGGAGTCGGCGATTCAGGCGGGACGTTTTCGCGAAGACCTGTACTACCGCCTTCACGTCGTTCCCATCCACATCCCGCCGCTGCGGCAGCGAAAAGAGGACATCAAGCCGCTGTCGCTTCACCTGCTGCGAAAATACAATCTGGAGTATGGCCGCAATGTAGAGGAAATCGCACCGGATACACTCGCCATTCTTTGCGGCTACCACTGGCCGGGGAACGTCCGGGAGCTGGAAAACGTATTGGGCCGGGCGATGATCCACATGAAATTCAACGAGACGGTGATTTTGCCGGAGCACTTGCCGCCGCTGGAGCTGCGAACAGGGATCGCGAGAGGAGAGGCTCCTGTTGAGGCATCTGCCTTGGGCAAAACCCTGAAAGAGGCAATGGAAGAGGCGGAACGGGCACACATCCTGCGTGGACTCGCCGCAGCAAAGGGAAACCGCACGCTCGCGGCAAAACGGCTGGGGATTTCCATTCGCAGTTTGTATTACAAGATGGAAAGGCTTGGCATTGATGAGGGGAGCGTTCAAGGATAGCTGTGTGCAGAAATTTGCATGCAAAATTCTGCTTGACCGTGCAAGATTTTGCGCGATATTGAACGTCTCCTATCGGGTAGGCAGAGGGAAATAAAGCGCTTTCATCGTTGGATTCGCTTGGCATGGCTTTTGCATATAATTACATACCAGATACTTCTCCAGTACACCCTAGGAAAGATCTCAACATCTTTGTAGCGCAGAGAATACTTATGGGAGGTTTCATCATGAACATTTTTGATTACATGCAAAAGTACGATTACGAGCAGCTCGTTTTTTGCCAGGACGAGAATTCCGGCCTGAAAGCGATTATCTGCATTCACGATACAACTCTGGGTCCGGCGCTGGGCGGCACACGCATGTGGCCCTACAACAATGAAGAAGAAGCGATTGTCGACGTACTTCGCCTCGCGCGTGGGATGACATACAAGAACGCAGCGGCAGGACTCAATATCGGCGGCGGAAAAGCGGTCATCATCGGCGATCCGCGCAAGCACAAGAGCGAAGAGCTGTTCCGTGCCTTTGGCCGCTACATACAAGGCTTGAACGGTCGTTACATCACGGCTGAAGACGTAGGCACAACCGTGGCCGACATGGATACCATTCATCTCGAAACCGATTACGTCACCGGAGTTTCCCCGGCATTTGGCTCCAGCGGCAATCCGTCTCCGGTGACTGCTTATGGTGTTTACCGCGGCATGAAGGCAGCAGCGAAGCTGGCGTTCGGCAGCGATGATCTGTCTGGCCGTGTGGTAGCGGTTCAAGGTGTGGGCAACGTCGCCTACAACCTCTGCAAACACCTGCATGAAGAAGGCGCTCATCTGATCGTAACGGACATCAATGAGGAAAACGTAAACCGCGCCGTAAACGACTTCGGGGCCAAAGCTGTCGGCGTCAACGAAATCTTCAGCGTAGAGTGCGACATCTTTTCTCCATGTGCGCTCGGTGCCGTAATCAATGACGACACCATTCCGCTCTTGAAAGCAAAAGTGATCGCCGGCGCAGCGAATAACCAGCTGAAAGAGGATAAACACGGCGATATCATCCACGAGATGGGTCTCATCTACGCTCCGGACTACGTCATCAACGCGGGCGGTGTGATCAATGTGGCGGATGAGCTGCAAGGCTATAACCGCGAACGCGCGCTGAAAAAGGTGGAAACCATCTACGACAATATTCTGCGCGTGTTTGAAATTGCCGAACGAGACAACGTACCTTCCTACAAAGCGGCAGACCGCCTGGCGGAAGAGCGCATTGCGAGCGTAGCCAAGTCTCGCAACACGTTCCTTGTGAACGGCAAATCGGTATACAGCCGGTAATCAAGGAAAGACGGTCCCCCTTATCGATTGGTAAGGGAGGACATTTCAGCGCATTTTCTTTTGAATATTTTGTTTTTTGTGAACCTGGGCTTGGCTTGTAGAAAGGAGAATGAAGGAGATGTCACAGGAGTTTGATCTCGTCGTACTCGGCGGCGGAACCGGCGGATACGTGGCGGCCATCCGCGCCGCGCGGCTGGGCATGAAGGTGGCCATCGTCGAAAAGGATAAGCTGGGCGGTACCTGCCTGCATCGCGGTTGCATCCCATCCAAGGCGCTCCTGCGCAGCGCGGAAGTGTATGCGACCTTGAAGGAAAGCGACCGGTTTGGCGTGCTGGCAGACAATGTCGGCTACGATTTTGCCAAGGTGCAAAAACGCAAACAGGGTATTATTGATCAGCTCCATAAAGGCATTCACTACCTGATGAACAAAGGGAAAATTACGGTCTTCGACGGCTTTGGCCGAGTGATGGGGCCATCCATCTTTTCGCCGCAAGCCGGCGCTGTTCGCATCGAAAGGGCAAACGGCGATCAGGAAATCGTCGTCCCTCGCTTTTTGTTGATCGCCACCGGTTCCCGTCCGCGTACGCTTCCCGGTCTTGCGATCGACGGTGAGTACGTCATCACCAGCGATGAAGCGCTGGAACTTAAGGAACTGCCTTCGTCGGTCGTGATCGTCGGCGGGGGGGTAATTGGTATTGAATGGGCGTCCATGCTGAACGATTTTGGCGTGGAGGTAACTGTGGTGGAATACGCCGATCGGATTCTGCCATTGGAAGATGAGGAAATCAGCAAGGAGATGGCCCGTCTGTTGAAAAGGCGCAAGGTGAATGTCGTTACCGGCGCCAAGGTGCTTCCGGAAAGCCTCGTGAAAGCGGATGGTCAAGTGACGATCAAAGCGGAAGTGGCTGACGGGGAGAAAAGCCTTACTGCCGAAAAATTGCTCGTCTCTGTCGGACGTCAGGCCAATGTGGAAAACATCGGTTTGGAGGCGACAGAAATCAAGGTGGAGCGCGGTGTCATCGCCGTCAACGAGTACTTCCAGACGGCGGAGTCTCACATCTATGCGATCGGGGATGTGATCGGCGGTCTGCAGCTGGCGCATGTCGCCTCCCACGAAGGCATTCTCGCAGTGGAACACATGGCCGGATTGCATCCACAGCCGATGGACTATACAAAAGTAGCCAAGTGCACATACAGCCGTCCGGAAGTGGCAAACGTCGGACTGACCGAGGCGGAAGCCAAGGAGCAGGGCTATGAAGTGAAAACCGGCAAGTTCAGCTTCAAGGCTTTGGGGAAAGCGCTGGTATTTGGAGAGAACGACGGCTTTGTCAAGATGGTCGTAGATGCCAAGACCAACGATCTCCTGGGCGTTCACATGATCGGACCGCATGTGACCGACATGATTTCCGAAGCAGGCCTGGCTCGCGTACTGGACGCAACTCCTTGGGAGATTGGCCATACCATTCATCCGCATCCGACACTGTCTGAAGCGATTGCCGAAGCGGCACTGGCCGTGGACGGAGAAGCGATTCATATTTAGAGGAGGTATTTTATGACGAAGACTACCAAGCGGCACGAACAGGTTGGTTTGACCGACGAGCAGGTTTTGGATATGTACTACTACATGCTGCTCGCCCGCAAAATCGACGAACGGCAATGGCTGTTGAACCGGGCAGGCAAGGTTCCGTTCGTCATCTCCTGCCAGGGGCAGGAGGCGGCGCAGGTAGGGGCTGCCTTTGCACTGGAAAAAGGCAAGGATTACCTCTGTCCGTATTACCGTGATCTGGGTGTCGTGCTGGTCCATGGACAAACGGCTCGCGACTGCATGCTCTCCGCGTTCGCCAAAGCGGAAGATCCGAACAGCGGCGGCCGCCAGATGCCCGGCCACTTCGGAGGCAAAAAATACAACATCCTGACCGGCTCCAGCCCGGTGACCACGCAGGTTCCGCATGCGGTCGGTATTGCCCTGGCCGGCAGAATGCAAGGCAAGGACTTCGTCGTCTATACCTCCTTCGGCGAAGGTTCCAGCAACCAGGGGGATTTCCACGAAGGGGCCAATTTCGCGGGAGTACATAAACTCCCTGTCATCTTTTTCTGCGAAAACAACAAGTACGCGATCTCCGTTCCGCTGAAAAAGCAGCTCGCCTGCGAAAGTGTTGCGGATCGCGCCATCGGCTATGGCTTCAAGGGAATCAGCGTGGACGGCAACGACCCGATTGAGGTGTACCGTGTGTGTAAGGAAGCCGTTGAACACGCCCGCAATGGCGGTGGACCGACGCTGATTGAGGCGGTGATGTACCGGCTGGTTCCACACTCCAGCGACGACGATGACCGCGTCTACCGTACCCGCGAAGAAGTGGAAGAGGCGAAAAGGAAAGATCCGATTCTGCTGTTTGCCAACTACTTGAAAGAAGTCGGTTTGCTGGATGACGCCAAAGAACAAGAGCTGGCAGACCGCGTTGGGCGCGAGGTGGATGAAGCGACGGAATACGCAGAGAACGCTCCGTATCCGACACCCGAATCCACGCTCACGCACGTGTACGGCGAGTAAAGGGGGGCATACCACGATGGCAGTGATTTCGTTTATTGATGCAGTAACCATGGCGATGCGCGAGGAGATGCGTCGCGATCCCAGTGTGTTTGTACTCGGAGAAGACGTTGGCGTTCGCGGCGGTGTGTTCCGCGCGACCGTAGGACTCATTGATGAGTTTGGAGAAGAGCGGGTGATTGACACGCCTTTGGCAGAGTCCGCCATTGCGGGGGTGGCGATTGGTGCGGCTGCGTACGGCATGCGTCCGATCGCCGAAATCCAGTTTGCCGACTTTATCATGCCGGCCGTGAACCAAATCGTCAGCGAAGCGGCGAAGATGCGCTACCGCTCCAACGGCGACTGGAACTGCCCGGTGACGATACGCGCGCCGTTCGGCGGAGGGGTACACGGAGCACTCTATCACTCCCAGTCCGTCGAGGCGATGTTTAACAGCGTTCCAGGCCTGAAAATTGTGGCGCCCTCCACTCCATACGATGCAAAGGGACTTTTGAAAGCGGCGATCCGCGACAATGACCCGGTGCTGTTTTTTGAACACAAGCGCTGCTACCGCCTGATCAAAGGGGAAGTACCGGAAACGGATTACGTCCTGCCGATCGGAAAAGCGGACGTCAAACGGGAAGGTACGGACATAACGGTCATTTCCTACGGCCTGACCCTTCACTTTGCGCTGCAAGCGGCGGAAAAGCTCGCACAGGAAGGCATCAGCGCACACGTGCTTGACCTGCGAACTCTGTACCCTTTGGACAAGGAAGCGATTATCGAAGCAGCCTCCAAGACAGGCAAGGTTCTGATCGTGCATGAAGACAACAAGGAAGGCGGCATTGGCGGAGAGGTGGCAGCGATTATCGCCGAGCACTGTCTGTTTGATCTGGATGCTCCGATCAAGCGTCTGTGCGGTCCTGACGTTCCGGCTATGCCGTACAGCCCGCCGATGGAGAAATTTTTCATGCTGAACCCGGACAAAGTTTTGGCAGCCATGCGTGAGCTGGCGCATTTTTAAAGCGAGGAGGATGGCAAATCATGGCTACGAAAGTGCTTATGCCCCAGTTAGGTGAGAGCGTAACCGAGGGCACCATTGCCAAATGGCTGGTCAAGGTGGGAGATACGGTCAACAAATACGACCCTCTCGCGGAAGTCTCCACCGACAAGGTAAACGCTGAGGTTCCATCCACAGTGTCAGGCCGCGTTACGGAGATTGTCGTGCCGGAAGGGGAGACGGTTGCAGTCGGTACCCTGATCCTCTATATCGAAGAAGGCGGCACAGCGGCTTTGACCGAACAGGCCGCGGCACCCGATGCAAAGTCTGCCCCGACTTCGGTATCGGTATCGCCTGCCGCAGTTGACGCTGCGGTACCGGCCGCTGGGGCAGAGCAGAGGGCCAAGCAGCGTTTTTCGCCTGCGGTGATGCGCCTCGCACAAGAAAACGGCATTGACCTGTCCCGTGTCGCAGGTACCGGATTAGGTGGGCGGATTACTCGCAAAGACGTGGAAAAAATCATTCAGGCGGGCAAACAGCAGCCTGTACCGACTGCCGTTCCGACACAACCGGCTTCAGCTCCGGCTGTTGAGACAGAAGCGTCGGCAGCACCTTCGGCCCTAGTGGCACCGACTGCACCGGCTGCCAATGTGACGTACGATATTCCAGTTGCATCAGGCGATCAAGTCGTTCCGGTGACACTGATCCGCCGTACCATCGCCAACCGCATGGTGCAAAGCAAGCACGAAGCGCCGCATGCCTGGACGATGGTGGAAGCAGACGTAACCAATCTGGTGAACTACCGCAACCAGGTAAAAGACGAGTTCAAGAAAAAGGAAGGCGTGAACCTCACCTTCCTGCCGTTCTTCATCAAGGCCGTTGTGGAAGCGCTGAAGGAATTCCCGATGATAAACTCCACCTGGGCCGGCGACAAGATCGTCGTGAAAAAGAACATCAACATCTCAATTGCCGTCGCTACCGAGGACGCGCTCTACGTACCGGTGATCAAGGATGCAGACCAGAAGTCGGTTTACGGGATTGCCAAGTCGATTGAAGATCTGGCCGCCCGCACCCGAGCAGGCAAGCTGACGATGGAGGACATGTCCGGCGGCACATTCACCGTGAACAACACCGGTTCGTTCGGCTCTGTCCTTTCCATGCCGATCATCAACTCGCCGCAAGCGGCCATCCTCAGCGTCGAGTCGATCGTGAAGAGCCCCGTTGTGATCAACGACATGATCGCCATCCGATCCATGGTAAACCTGTGCCTCTCGCTCGACCACCGCGTGCTGGACGGTTTGATCTGCGGCCGCTTCCTGCAAAGCGTGAAGCAAAAATTGGAAAATATCGGGCCCGACACCAGATTGTATTGACAGGCCATGATTCAGAACCAAGTCATTCGGCTTGGTTCTATTGTTGTTTAGAAAATTTTATTTTTTTACCCTGTAACCTTTTTCCTATCTCGCACGTCTAAGCAGATGTACCCAGTAATTTACCTATTTTTGGAGGCGATTCCGCATATTTGGATAAAAAATGATAAAATCTGAGCGAAAGATTCCCTCTATTTCGTATTTATGGTAAACTGGTAGCGTTCAAAAGTTTTATAGATTTAGGAAAAACGAAGGAATTGGGAGGATAACATGGAAAAAGGCAAAAAGGTACTTCCAATCATGCTTGCATCGGCGTTGGTGTCGACACCGTTCGTAGCCGCTCCGCAGGCATATGCGGTCAGTGATTTGGCAGTTGACATGGATGACGATACGGCAGATAAAACAACCGACTATACGATTGACTTTACGCTCGAGGAAGATTTGGACGCGGGCGAAGAAATCATCATTACCTTTGACGATGAATTCGACCTGAGCGATATCGATGAAGATTACGACGTCGAAGTCGATGGTGAAGACATCGACGATGTGTCAGTCGATACGGATGACAACACCATTACCATCACATTGAAGGACGACCTGTCTAAAGATGACGACGTCACGATTTCCATCTACAATGTCGTCAATCCTGACGAAGAAGACAAGTACGAAATCGAAGTGGAGACAGAGAATGAGGACTCGGATACAGATGAGGTCTCCATCTATGAAGACGATGACGATGATGACGACGATGACGAAGAGTTCAGCGTCGACATCGGCGACGACGAGGAAGACGTGGAAACGGACTACTTCCTTGGACCGATCGAACTGGAAACCGATTTGGAAGAGGGCGAGTGGGTAACCGTAATCTTCCCTGATGAAGACATGGTTCCGAGCCGTATCGATACAGAAGACGTAGAGATCAATGGCTACGAAGTGGATGACATCGATATCAACGGAGACGAAGTAGAACTGAAGATTCCGGAAGATGCCGACGGGGATGATGAACTCGAAATCGAATTCCTCAAGTCCGCAGGCATTACCAACCCTGGCGCGGATGACGACTATACCATTGAAGTGGAGTACGACGGAGATACATACTACTCCGAAGAATTCGAGATTACGGAAGGTTCCGGCTCCGGCAGCGCCGACAGCGACTTTACGGTAAGCCTGTCTGATACCACCGCGGGAGCTCGCTCCAGCTACACCTTTGAAGCTGATTTCGGCAGCAAAAAACTTTACGGTGGCGACGATGTGATCGTGGAGTTTCCAAGCTCCGAGATGCTCCCTGGCGTATGGTCCGCCTCTGATGTAACGATCAACGGCAAGGCCGCGAAAAACGTCTATTCGTCGGGCAACAAGGTGTATGTCACAGCGCCAAGCGGCTTCACATCGGACAGCGAAGTAAAAGTGAGCTTTTCCTATACCGCCTGGGTAACCAACCCGAAAACAGCGGGCGATTACACTCTGAAAATGACCGTGGACGGCAAGACGATCACGTCGAAGTCGTTTAAAATCACCGGCGCAACGTATACGCCGCCGACCACACCAGCCACACCGGTTCCGGTTGACAACAGCACCGCAACCATTGGCTTGACCAATCCAGCCCTGAACACGGCAACCGGCGTCAACGTGGCGATCAAGGGCGTAAGCGTACCGTTGGTAAAACAGCGTGACTTTATTGAGCTGGTCTTCCCGGTGGGATATCGCGTACCTGCTTACATCACGCCTGCCAATGTCACCGTAAACGGCGTAATGGCAAACTACGTAGCTGTTCGCGGTCAAAACGTCCTGATCTATCCGTCCCAGGACATCCCGGCTGCAACCGCTGCGAATGTGGTGATCAGCCCGGCTGCCAACATCGTCAACCCGGCCGTGAAAAACGCGTACAGCATCAGCGTGTTCACATCGGAAGAAAAAGGTCTGCTGTTCGCCCGCGCTGTCAGCGTAGGGGGAGCTCCAACAGCTCCGCCAGCAGTAAGCGTCCCGGCTAATGCAGCGCTGATCAAGGTGAATGTAGCATCGTTCACGCTCCACGGCAAAACCTATCCGCTGCAAGCGGCTCCGACCATTGTAAACAGCACGACTGTCGTACCTGCCCAGTTCTTTAAAGAAGCACTGGCACTGACCACACAGTGGAACAACCAAACGGTGGCCATCATCAGCGGAACCAAGGTGCTTCGCTTTACCGTCGGCTCCAACAAAGCCAAGGTGGGCGCTCAGGAAGTCACGCTGCCGACTGCAGTTACCATGAAAAACAACATGCCGATGATTCCAATCAAGTTTGTCGCTGACAATCTGGGTTACAAGGTTGGCTGGGATGCAAAAACATCCAGCGTGTTCATTTACCGCTAAACAAACAAGCAAAACCCCCTCTCGGAATTAGAGGGGGTTTTTTTCAGTGTATAAGGAGTTATAAATTTGGACATCCCATACAGCCGCTAGAAAAATGTTCGGGGCCCCAGCCGACACCAGCGATCGCTTAAGTCGGCTGGGTTTTCTTATCGTGTAGGAAAGTTTAAGGGCTTCACCGTGTGAAAGCGTCCTGAAATAAACTTTCCGGAACGCATAAAAAGTT